>JAUWHM010000072.1 GCA_030605915.1 Nitrospirota bacterium
CAGGCTGAAGACCGGCAGAGCCGGCAGGAGAAACCGGTAGTCACGGTGGGTGAAGAACATCCACAATAGAAGATATAAACTTCCATAGGACAGAAGCACTTTGGCCGGTTTTTCAAATCGCTTAAAGAATATTATGAGGGGAGCAAAAATAATAAAGAGAGCACCTATATCTTTGCTTTTACTAATATCCAAGGGCAGGCGGAAGATTTCCCACCAATGGCTGAAAGGGGCAGAGTGATGTTTCATAAACCTTAAGGCGTTTAGGGCACTCCAGTCTTCCCCTCCAAAGAGGTTATAAAATAGGGGATAGATGGGGTTAGCGGTGTAGATAAAATTTTTTATGAACCATGGAGAGGCTATTCCAATGGCCACGAGGAAAAAGATAAATACTCTCTTTAAGGTACCTGGCCATCGGGGGATTGCCTGTAGGGGTACTGCCAAACGCAACATCTGGATAAGCGCTCTCCTTATGTTACCTGTCCGTCGGACCTCATCTGTCAGGATCATCTTGAGGAAAATGCCTAAAAGGAGCGGCAAGAAGGAGAAGAGGATGGCTGGATACTTCGTCCCCATAGCTAATCCGCAGAAGAGAGCTGAGCTGATGAAGTCATCTCTTGCTCTTGAGTAAAACCAGTTAACTAAGCCAATCAGAGCTAAGAGTTGGAAAAGAGTCACTCCTAAATCAATGTAAGCAGTGGTGGAGAGGAAGCCAACCAAGGGAATATTATAGAATATAGCCGCAGCCAGCAGAGCTATTTTCTGGCTAAAATATCGACGGGAGAAAGAGTAGATGGCCCCGACGGTAAGGAGCCCAAAGGAAAGGTGGATGAGCTTAGCTAATATATCTCCCTTGAGCAGCAGGCTCAAAGAATAAAGCATCTCTATGGTGAAGGGGAAATTGGAGTAAACCTGGTGAGGAAGATATATAATCCGATGACTGCGGATATAGATCTTGGGAACTCCTAAGTGATAGGAAAGAGCATCATAGTTGAGTGGAGGGGTGAGAGCCCCAATAAGAGCAACAGCAAATGTAGACCCAAGCAAAAAAAAGAGGCTGACCTTAAATGCCCTGCTTATTGATTCATTTGTAGCGGCTCGATTTGTAACTTGATTGTATAAGAATCCCCTTTTTAATCCCCTCTCCTTAATCTCGCCACGGCGAGTCGCCTTTGGAGACCTCTCCCCCCCAAGGGGCCAAAGGGCACAGGCAGAGGGGAGAGGGGAGGGTGAGGGGGTATCTTGAGTTGATCGGTTCAGAGATTTCTTCTTAACGAGTCTTGCCGGATTGTTACTAAGGCTAACTACAAGGGTCTTTATCTCTGGAATGGAAATTAGAGCCAAGAGCCCTAACAGTCCATAGGCTACTCCCCGGTAGAATAAACCCAGGAGACCCAGGGCTAAGACTAAGTAAGCTAAGGCTCCCCAACCTAAAGCAATAGATAAGATGATTTCATCCGTCAGGCAGTGAAATCTTAGCTTAAGGAGTCTGAAGAGCTTTCTCCCCAGGCTATAACCAATCAATCCTATCAGGAGTAAAAGAAGCACTTGAGAAAGCTTTTCCATGTCCTTCGGGCTCAGTTTAACAAAAGCCCTCCCTCCTGTCAACTTCTGAATCTTCTTGTGAATCTTCTTGCTTTCTATCTCAAGAAATGCTATATTTCCTGGAGGTGATATGATGAGCTATTATTACGGTGGGGAGAGACCCTATATACGGTTTGGACCTTCACTGACCAGAGCGGTAAAGTCTCTCATTCTGATTAATGCAGGGGTATTTCTGCTCCAGGCTATCCTTAAATTCTCTAATCTTGAAGAACGATTCATCTATTTCTTCGGCCTGGTCCCACTCTTCGTTTCCAGCAAGTCAATGCTCTGGCAGTTTTTCACTTATATGTTCCTCCATGGTGGTCTCTTCCACATCCTGATTAATATGTTTATATTATGGATGTTCGGGAGCGACCTGGAGAGAGAGTGGGGCAGGAAAGAATTCCTCCGTTACTATTTCGTTACCGGAGTGGGAGCAGGAATTCTC
>JAUWHM010000104.1 GCA_030605915.1 Nitrospirota bacterium
CCAGTATGGTTCTAACCTTCCATCCCCATCCCCGTCGAATTCTCAAACCGGAAAATAACCTTTCCCTGTTGACTTCTACGGAACACAAGGTCAGGCTGATGGAAGGGTTGGGAGTTGGGACCTGCTTGGTGATTAATTTTAATAAAAGGTTTTCCCGGATATCTGCACGGGATTTCGTAATTAAGATTCTCTGCAGGCAGTTAAAAGTTAAGGAGGTCTTAGCTGGCTCTAATTATCTATTCGGGAGGGGAGGGGAAGGCGATATCAGTCTTCTAAGAGAAATGGGGAAGCAATACGGTTTCACGGTGAGGGGAGTGAGGCCGCTTGTGCGAAAGGGTCAAGCGTTGAGCAGCACCCGTATTCGCCAACTTATTCAAGAGGGATCACTATCTGAGACGGAGGAACTTTTAGGACGACCTTATTCCATTTCAGGAAGAGTGATCAGGGGAAAGAGGCTCTCTCGCTGTATTGGTTATCCTACTGCCAACATTAAGTCTGAGGGGGAGATGATACCTCGTGAGGGAGCTTATGCTGCCTGGGTGAAGTGGGATGGAAATATTCTCCCCGGAGTGTTAGGAATAGTGAATGGGCAGGAGGGAGTGACCGAGGCACACCTATTCGATCTCCAAAGGGACCTTTATGGTCTCCAGTTAGAAGTCATCTTTATTGAGAGAATACGGGGGAGGAGGTTCTTCTCTAATCGGGAAGCGGCAAGAAGGCAGATAGAGAGGGATGCGCAGGAAGCCCGAGAAATCCTCCAGAGGAAGGGGTCAGGTCTCCACATTTGACATAATAAAAGGGGACGGTTCTCTTTTTTTTGTAAGTTGAGGTAAATGCCTCATCTTTTTTATTGACATTACCTCACCTGATGTTATACTAAGGAGAGTATAAATCACAGATTAAAGTTTTCCTGGAGGGAAGAAAATGGCTTTGACCAAGGAGCGTAGGGAAGAGACCATTAGTAAGTTTAAGGTTCATGGGAAGGATACTGGTTCTCCTGAGGTGCAGATTGCCCTTCTTACGGAGAGGATAAAGGATTTAACGGAACATTTTAAGGTCTTTAAGAAGGACCATCACAGCCGTCGTGGTCTCCTCAGGATGGTCAGTCAACGTAGAAAGCTACTGGATTACCTGAGGAAAGAGGATAAAGATAGATACCGGGCTATTATCCAGAAGCTTGGGCTGAGAAAATAAATTAGCTACTGAAGGCACTGAAAACATTGAAAAGGAGAATTGAATTAAAATGGCTAAAAAAGTAGAGATAGAACTGGGAGGAAGAAAACTGAGTATGGAGACAGGCTGGATGGCCAAATTGGCTGACGGAGCGGCTACGGTGCGATACGGAGATACCGTTGTCCTGGTGACTGCAGTTGCCTCGAGGAAGATAAAAGAAGATGCTGATTACCTTCCTCTCTTCGTTGACTATAGGGAGAAGACCTATGCGGCTGGTAAGATTCCCGGGGGCTTCTTTAAGAGGGAGGGGAGGCCGAGTGAGAAGGAGGTCCTCACTGCCCGCCTCATTGACCGACCGCTTCGCCCCCTCTTTCCATTGGGTTTCCGCAACGAAGTCCAGATCATGGCCGTTGTCCTATCAGCAGATGCGGAAAATGACCCGGATATATTAGCGGTAATTGGAGGCTCAGCCGCCCTTGCCCTTTCCGATATCCCCATGGTGAGGCCCGTGGGAGCAGTGAGGGTGGGAAGACAGAACGGGAAATTTATCTTTAATCCTACCCATGCCCAGGTGGAAGAAGGAGAGTTAGATTTGGTGGTAGCCGGGACGAAGGATGGAGTAAACATGGTGGATGGTAGAGCTCGTCAGATAAGTGAGGAGGTAATTCAGGAATCTCTTCTCTTTGGACACCAGGCAGTGAAACAAATCATTGATGGAATCGAGCAGTTAGTTGGGACGGCCGGAAAGGAGAAGCGCACGGTTGAATTATTCCAGGTCGATGAAGAGATAAAGCGGAGAGTTGCCGAATTTGTGAAAGGAAGAATAACTGAAGTGGTTAGCTTGCCTGATAAAAGGCAGAGAGAAGAGCTTGGGAATACGATGGTGGAGGAGACCTTGGCCGAGTTTGCTGAAATTTACCCGGATAAAGAGACTGAGATAAAGGCCGCTCTGGACGAGATAGAGAAAGAGGAAGTGCGCCGCCGTATCATTGAAGAAGGCAAGCGGGTAGATGGGAGGGTGAGGAGTGAGATTAGACCGATCAGTTGCCAGGTGGGAATTCTCCCGCGCACCCACGGTTCAGCCATCTTCAGTCGGGGTCAGACTCAAAGCTTGGTAGTGACTACCTTGGGAACAGCTCACGATGAACAGATTTTAGATGAACTTAAGGGAGAATCATCCAAGACATTCATGCTCCACTATAACTTCCCCCCCTTCAGCGTGGGAGAGATAAGGCCAGTCAGAGGTCCGGGAAGGCGGGAGATCGGACATGGGGCCCTGGCGGAAAGGGCGCTTCGGCCGGTGCTTCCCTCAAGTGAGAAGTTTCCTTACACCATTAGAATAGTTTCCGATATCTTAGAATCAAATGGCTCCTCATCCATGGCCACTGTTTGTGGCGCTTCCCTCTGCTTAATGGATGCCGGGGTCCCTATAAAAGCCCCGGTAGCTGGCTTAGCCATAGGATTGGTTAGGGAAGGGGAAAGAGCGGTGCTCCTTACTGATATCGCTGGCATGGAAGATTATTTCGGAGACATGGACTTCAAGATAAGTGGAACGAGAGAGGGCATTACCGCTCTCCAGATGGACATAAAGGGAGAGGGAGTAACGCCTGAGATTCTGAAGGAGGCCTTTGCCCAGGCTAAGACAGCACGCCTGACTATCCTGGATAAAATGGAAGAGGTAATCCGTGAGCCTCGTCCCCAGATCTCACCGCTGGCTCCTCACATAATCGTCATCCGGGTGCCTTTAGATAAAGTGGGAACTGTAATCGGCCCGGGAGGGAAGACCATTCGGGGAATCATTGAGAAGACGGGAGCGGAGATCGATATTGATGATGAAGGGGAGATCACCATTTCTGCTCCTGATGAGGAATCGGCCAGGAAAGCAGTCAAGATGATCGAGTCCCTTACCGCTGATGTGGAAGTAGGAAAGATGTATTTGGGCAAGGTTAAGAAGATAACCGATTTTGGAGCATTCGTTGAGATTCTTCCTAAGCAGGAGGGTTTAGTCCATATCTCCCAGTTAGCCGATTACCATGTGAAGCGGGTGGAAGACGAGCTGAAGGTAGGGGAGGAGATACTGGTTAAGGTTATGGATATTGACCCCCAGGGGAAGATAAGATTAAGCCGCAAAGCAGCTGCGCGGGAAAAGCAACACCAAAAGAATGGAGAAGGTTAAAGTCAAAATCAGGCAACTTCCAGGAAACGAAGATTTGTCTCTTCCCACCTATATGAGCCAGGGGGCAAGCGGGATGGACCTTTATGCGGCAGTGGAGAATGAGGTTGCCCTTAAGCCTGGAGAGATAAGATTAATTCCCACTGGTATCCAGGTGGCCATTCCCGTTGGCTTTGAAGGGCAGATTCGGCCCAGAAGTGGTTTGGCCCTGAAGCATGGCCTGAGCATCGTTAACTCTCCAGGCACAGTGGACAGTGACTACCGGGGAACAGTTGGGGTTATATTAATCAACCAGAGAGAGAAATCCTTTTCCATAAAGAGGGGAGATCGGATAGCTCAATTGGTTATTTCCCCTGTCGTCCAGGCTGAACTGGAGCCAGTCGAGGAGTTAGAGAATACCAGCCGCAACCAGGGAGGATTTGGACACACGGGAACCTGACACATGCTCTGGGAATGGGTAGATAGAATTCAAGGCATTCTAACTTTAATTGCTCTTCCTATAGTTGCCTATTTGCTGATTAAGATTTATTTGAATACGAGAAAGAAATAGTGAAGTTTTTCTCTTTTATTAGCCAGGGCAGAAAGAATGAGATATGGGGTTTTCTGCTTCTTGCCCTGAGTATCTTTACCTTCATCAGCCTTCTGTCTTTCAACCACAAAGATATCTCTTTTTACACCTCTTCGCCTAACAGTCCCTCCCAGAATTACGCGGGCTGGTTGGGAGCTCATTTAGCCTTCGGACTATATATTGGCTTTGGATGGGCTGCCTACTTAATACCGGCCCTGACCTTGGTCTGGTCCTTGAGCAAGTTCAGGGGAAGGGCTCCCCAGCGGCTGCATGCCAAACTCATTGGAATTCTCTTAGTTCTGATGGCCTCTTCTACCTTCCTCACCCTCAAGGATTTTGTCCGAGCTGAGACGAGGTTCAGGGTTGGAGGAGTGGTTGGCTATCTTTTCTCCAATAAGCTGGCTGATTGGTCCGGGACGGTGGGAGCTTATCTCATCGTGGCCGTCCTCTTCGCCCTGGGGATTTTATTGGCCACGGAGCTTTCCTTTACTTCCCTGGCCATCCACTTGAGCCGGAGAACAAAGACAGTGACTATCCTTCTGGGAAGAGCTGTCTGGGCAGCCGTGTCTTCCTTGAAGAAGTCGAGGAGGAGGAAGGTCCGGGTGGAGAGGAAGAGAGTGGCTCCTAAGGAGGTAATTCCGCCTCAGCCAGCCCCCAAGAAGGGGATTCCCATGGTGGAACCGACCTCTACGGTCAAATCGGCGAGCTTCCAGCTCCCTCCCTTATCCCTTCTAAATTCTCCTCCTGAAATAGAAGGAGGGAGGGAGGATGTAGTCAGAAATTCAAAGCTCCTGGAGGATGCCCTTAGAGATTTTGAAGTGGAGACCAAAGTGGTTCAGGTTAATGAGGGCCCGGTGATCACCAGTTATGAACTTGAGCCAGGCACGGGAGTGAAGGTGCATAGCATCACTTCCCTGGCTGATGATATTGCTCTTTCTCTAAAGACACCCAGTGTCCGTATCATTGCTCCCGTTCCGGGAAAGGCAGTGGTGGGAATTGAAATGCCCAATCGCTTCCCTCGCTTCGTCTATCTGAGGGAAGTACTGAGCACCAAGGATTTTCGGGAAGCTCCTTCCAGGCTGACCATGGCCTTAGGGACGGATATATCCGGGAATCCACTCATCAGTGATTTAGGGGAGATGCCTCATCTCTTGATTGCCGGAACCACTGGTTCGGGGAAGACAGTATCCATCAATGCTATCATCATCAGCCTCCTTTACCGGGCTACCCCTGAGGAGATTAAGTTCTTGATGATCGATCCCAAGCGGGTGGAACTA
>JAUWHM010000066.1 GCA_030605915.1 Nitrospirota bacterium
GAAGGCGGTGACATCTCTCACTGACAACTTTCTTAATAAGCGCCGGGAACCGGTCACGGTCAATCTAACCTTATCCGGACTGACCTTAGTCTGAAGAGATAAGAACGGAAGCTGGAGCACCTTGACGGGAACCTCCAATTCCATCTTTCTTCCTCTAATGAAGGAGAGACCTTCCCTTTCCCCGTAGAGGGAGAACCACAGAACCAGAGCCAAGACCAGGCAGGATAACTTTACAGCGAAGCAGTACTGTTTCATCGTATTCCTAAGTTACTGAATAACTGCTTTCTCATTAGCTACCTTAACTTCTCCTTTGATATCCCTTCTTCTAATAGAGGTTCTCTTGTTTTTCCGGGAAGAGTAGACCTTTAGCAGGAACTTTTGCAACGTAGCTCCGTCTAAATCTCTGGTTAGCTTGCCCCCTATGCCGGCGGAGATGGCTCCCGTCTCCTCAGAGATAACTACCACCACGGCATCTGTCTCCTCAGTCAGTCCCATTGCCGCTAAGTGGCGCGTGCCAATTGTCTTAACCGAATCGGTTGCCTCGGCTAAAGGCAAGATGCAGCCAGCCGCTGCTATCCTCTCCCCCTGAATGATTACTGCTCCATCGTGAAGTGGGGTATTGGGCATGAAAATGGAATTGAGCAGTTCACTGGATACCCGGCTATCCATCTCCACCCCCGTTTCGGCATAGTTCCTGAGGCCAATGTCCCTCTCTAAAGCAATGAGGGCTCCCACCTTCTTGCGGGAGAGGAAGTTGGCCGACTTAACCATCTCCTCGATTACCTCCTCCTCCTTCCAGGAGGAGGCAAATAGGGGATGCTCCCCCAATCGAGCCAGGCCCCGCCTCAGCTCGGGCTGGAAGAGAATAATGAAGGCAATCACTGAGACTGGCATAAGATACCTGAGGATTAAAGTTATAGTGCGAAGGTCAAGAACATTAGCTAAAAAGGCAGCCACTATTAATAGAACCAGGCCTTTCATCACATGAACAGCCCGAGTGCCTCTAATAAAAAGCCATATCTTATAGAAGAAGAAGCTGATGATGAAAACCTCTACAATGAACCTTAAAATATCCAGCCATCTGATAGAGGACAGAAATTCAAGCATACTGTTCACCCTGTCCCGCTTAGAAACTGGTTTCTAACGGGGCTTGCACAATAGCATCAACCATACGAGCTACCCGAACCATCTCTCTTATGTCGTGCACCCGCACTATGTGAGCTCCATTCAACACGGCGCAGGCAACGGTAGCCGCTGTTCCTTCCAGGCGATCGCCAACCGGAAGATTGAGGACATCGCCGATTATGCTTTTCCGGGAGGTTCCTATCACAATCGGTCTCCCTAAGCTTTGAAACTATCTTAAGCTCTTGATTATCTCCAAGTTGTGCTCTGTCCTCTTCCCGAAGCCAATCCCGGGGTCAATGAGGATGTTCTTCTCCTCTACGCCAGCCTGCCTGGCCCTCTCCATTGCCTCTCTCAGGAAGAGGATGATCTCCGAGATGAGTGATTCATAATGGGGACTTCGCTGCATATCCCGGGGCATCCCCTGCATATGCATTAATATCAAAGGAACCTTGTACCGGGCTATCACGCTTCCCAATGATGAATCTCCCCTCAAGGCAGTCACATCGTTAATCAGGTGAACACCTAAGTCAAGAGCTCTCTTAGATACCTCCGCCTTACAAGTATCTACTGAAATGGGAATGCGGAGTTCCTTCACCAGTCTTTCCACCACGGGAATTACCCTCTTTATCTCTTCCTTTAGGGAAACTGAATGGGACCCTGGCCGGGTGGATTCACCTCCCACATCAATTATATCCACTCCTTCCTCAGCCATACGATGAGCTTGCCTGAGAGCATCTTGCAGACCAAAATAGCGTCCACCATCAGAGAAAGAATCCGGAGTGACATTGAGGATACCCATCAGGTGGGTTCGTTTGCTTAGATTCAAGCAGTAACGGCCACAATGAAGTTCGAAAGGAGACATTAACGGTTCTCAGGTTTTGTGGGATTTTCCATTCCCACTATCTTCTTCACCTCTTCTCCATTCAGAACTTCTCTACTCTTTAAGCTCTCGGCTAACTTATCCAATTTCTCCCGGTTCTCCTTCAAGAGAGATTCAGCTCGATGATAACATTCATCGATGATGGTCCGAATTTCACTATCTATATCCAGGGCTATCTTCTCGCTGTAATGTTTGTCCCGGGTTAGGTCCCGACCTAAAAATAGTCGCTCTTCTCTTTCCCTGAAGGTTATCGGACCGAGCTTCTTGGACATGCCAAATTCGCAGACCATCTTGCGGGCAGCCTGAGTAACCATCTCCAGATCATTCTGAGCTCCACTGGTAGATTCATTATAGACCAGCTCCTCAGACACTCTCCCACCTAAGAAGACGGTCATCCTTCCCAATAGCTCCTTCCTGGTGGTCAGATAGCGGTCTTCCATGGGTAGCTGCAGGGTATAACCCAGGGCCTGTCCTCCACGAGGAATAATGGAGACCTTATGAAGAGGATCAGCCTCCGGGATAAGCAGGGCAAGCAGGGCATGTCCGGATTCATGGTAAGCCACGATACTCTTTTCATAGTCACTGATCACCCGGCTCTTGCGTTCTGGTCCAGCAATCACCCTCTCAGTAGCCTCCTCAAACTCTTCCATCTCTACTGCTGCCTTATTGCGCCTCGCCGCTAATAGGGCGGCCTCATTAACCACATTAGCCAGGTCAGCCCCGGAGAATCCCGGTGTCTTCTGGGCAACAGTCTTTACATTCACAGCTTTGTCCAGGACTACTTTTTTGGTGTGAACCTGGAGAATCTCTTCCCTTCCCTTTAAGTCGGGACTATAGACTTCGATCTGACGGTCAAACCTTCCCGGCCGAAGAAGGGCGGCATCCAGGACATCCGGCCGATTAGTAGCTGCTAAGAGAATAACTCCTTCCTTGGTATCGAATCCATCCATCTCCGCCAGGAGCTGATTAAGGGTCTGTTCCCTCTCATCGTGTCCTCCTCCGATACCAGCAAACCGTTGTCTACCCACGGCATCTATTTCGTCAATGAAGATGAGAGCGGGAGCTTGTTTCCTTCCCTGCTCAAACATATCCCGGACCCGGGAGGCGCCCACTCCCACGAACATCTCCACGAAATCGGAACCGCTGATAGAGAAGAAAGGAACATCAGCCTCTCCAGCGATGGCCCTGGCTAATAGGGTCTTTCCGCAGCCGGGCGGTCCATACAATAGAACCCCTTTGGGAATCTTAGCTCCTAATTTTTGAAACCTCTTCGGGTCTTTCAGAAAGTCAATGATCTCCTGTAATTCCTGTTTAGCCTCATCTTCTCCCGCCACATCCTTAAAGGTGATTTTTGGATGAGCCTCAGTCAAAAGCTTAGCCCGGCTCTTCCCAAAAGCAAGGGCCCGGCTGCCTCCCGCCTGCATCTGGCGAATGAAGAATACCCAGAGGAGGCCGAGGAAGAGGATGGGAATGACAAGCTGGAAGAATAATCCCTTCCACATCCTGGATTCGGAGGAAATAACGCTTACTCCCTTCCCGTTCAAAATATCCACCAGTTCTTTATCTTTAAAGGGAAGCCGGGTCTTGAAAAACTTAAAATCAATCTCCTGTTTGCTCCTCTCGTCGTAAAATGTGGATTCCTGCTTTAGCTCCCCCCTTATATCCAATTCAGTGAAGTCCACTGAGAGCACATTCTTAGAAGGTACCTTTGGATCTTTGCCACCCAACTCCTCAATGAACTGGGTATAGGTTATCTCCGGTTCAAATCTCTGGAGATTCTTGGTCAGATTAAAGAAGATGATTACTGCCAATCCCATTAAGACAACAACTACCAAGTTCTTTGGAAAAGTTTTTTTAACCTTTTTCTCCACAGCTTTCCTACCTCCTATCAAACTATACCATATCTTCGGTCAGAAGACAAGAAAATTCGTCGCTTTTACAGGATTTCTACCTTCAATACTCTCTTCGTCCCCTGGCTGACCTTTGCCCTCTCAGCCTGCCGCCAGCCGACCACCCAGAGGATATCCCGGCCATTCCTCTGGACGAGCAGGGGGGTCCTCTCCCTCTCCTCCCGGGGTATCTTTTCATCAATGAAGAATTCCTTTAAGCTTTTCCTTCCCCTCATTCCCAGAGGCTGAAACCTATCTCCCCGTCTTCTATTACGAATCATCAATGGAGGTTCTATCTCATTGAAGTCAAAGTAGGCCCTCTTTGAGGAGAAGCTTTTCCGCAGTCCAGCGGTGCTCCTTCGCTTGAGGAGGGAGCTTCGCAGAGTTAAGTTAAGCTCCTCAATTTCTGCCTCTCCCGGAATTGGTAATTGGTAGCTGTATTTTACTCTGGCTCTGGGCTTCTTGCCTTGAGAGATAAAAACTTTTTGGTAACTGCGTTTCACTACAATCTCTTTTGGCAGATGAACCTCGGAGCCTGTCCGACCCTGATTAATCATGTTAAGGACTTCTCTTAGATGGCTTAAGGTTATCCCCTGCAGATTCCCCTTTACCACCTCAATGCTGCGGCGCAATATGCGCCTTTGCATAGAGGGGTGAAGTTTCCTTAAGCTTGCCAGGTTGATTCCCACCCGGTTGTCTCCTTTTAGCCTGGCCACCTTTTCAAAGACCCTCTCTTGCATCTCAGTCAGGTACTCCTCATCAGCCTCTAAAATCTGAGACATGCCCGAGAGAACAGATTTGATATTAGGATTGTAATCCCTGGCCAGAAGGGGAAGGAGCTTCAATCTTATCTTGTTCCGCAGATAAACCGGCTTCAGATTGGAAGCATCCACCCGCCCTCGAAGGCCCTCCTCCCTTAAATAATCCTCAATCTCAGACCGGCTCACTTCCATCAGGGGACGAATTATCAGACAGTTCTCCAGTGGCCTCACGGCTGGAATGCCAGCTAATCCCTTCAGTCCTGAGCCCCTCAGCATCCACATCAGAACTGTCTCCGCCTGGTCATCGGCCGTCTGGCCAAGAGCAATCTTATTGGCCCCCGCTTTCTCTGCCACATTCTCAAGGAACTTATATCTCACCTGGCGGGCTCCTTCTTCTGGAGAGAGACGCTTCCTTCTTACGAAAGCAGGCACATTCCTTTTTCTCACCGTAATGGGCAGAGAAAACTTTTTGGCCAGCTCCTTTACATAAAGGGCGTCCTTCTCTGCTTCCTTTGCCCGAAACATATGGTTAAGGTGGGCAACATGCAGGGAGAAATTGAGCTCCTGACTTAGGCAGGCAAGAATGCTGAGTAAGGCGACCGAATCTGGCCCTCCCGAGACAGCTACTACCAGGCGGTCTCCTCGCTCTAACATCCTGTATCTAACAATCGTTCGCCGAACTTTCTCTTTCAGCAATTGGTTTGCTCCAGTATAAGATGATGATTTTTCAAGTCATATTTTTTTACTTCCTTTCCAAAATGTGCTTCTGTATAGTAATTATACCAGGGTTTCCGTAGTTCGGTCAAACATTTTCTAATCCCTTTTTCTAATCCCTTTTTGGCTATCTCCTAACATAAGGACCGGAATGGAGGTGGCCTACGGCTGTGTTTCACCGTAAGAACCAGATACCCATAAGAACATTTGCTGACTGAAATGAGAAGAGGCCTGGTTTCGTAGAGCAGAAGAACTGGTCTGTGGTAAGAAGAGCAGTAGGATATTCCAGGTATGATACAGAAGAGGCAGCTGGCAAGATGAAAAACGGGCGCGCAGTAGAAAATGAGCTGGCAGAGGTACTGCGATGAAGGCAAGAATCCAATCCATTCATATAGATCTTTATATGAGGCAACAGGGAAAAAGTCAGACCATGCAAGACTATTTAGAAAATTTTTGTGATTAAGGGCTTCTTGACAAATTTGGATGGATATGGTAGATTAGGATTGAGGAGGGACGATGGCTGGGTCAAGGAAGAGCTTCTCATCCAAGAAGACCATAGTCATGAGGATTGTTTTCGCTTTCCTGCTGCTCGTCGTGGCCAGTCTCAATGTAACGGTCTGGATTTCTCTCTACCGAGCTCGGGACAGCCTGGAGAATCAGTTTGACAAGCAGCTCGCTTCTGTAGCTGGGAGGACAGCTGAGCAACTGGCTCTCGATGTGGATGGGCTGGCTGATTTACAACCAGGCGATGAGTCAAGCTACTACTATCGGCATACCAGGGACATTCTGGGTAAGTTTCAAAATTATACTGGGGTTGAGAGGATATACGTAATGAAGCAAGAGACGAGAGAAGACGAGGTGATATATAGAAACCTGGTCAGTCTTGAGAAAGACGACCACATTGG
>JAUWHM010000091.1 GCA_030605915.1 Nitrospirota bacterium
CCAATGGCTTCAGCCCCAATTTGATGAAACTGCCTCCCCCTTCCTGCCTGTGGGCGCTCAGAACGGAAAAAAGGACCAATATAGAAGAGCTTCCCCAGTGAGCCTTCCCGCTGGAGGCCGTGCTCTAAATAAGCCCTGATCACCGGGGCCGTCCCCTCTGGCCTTAAAGTTATACTTCTGCCCTTCCTATCCAGGAAGGTATACATCTGTTTAGTGACGATGTCAGTCGTCTCTCCAATGGATCGAACGAAGAGGTCTGTCTCCTCAAAGATGGGAGTTCGAATCTCTCGGTAATGGTAGGTCTGGAGAATTCTACGGGCTAGCGCCTCAATGTAGCTCCAGGCCTCTGCCTCCTCCAGAAGGATGTCTCTGGTCCCCCGCACTGCTTTCAGAGCCAAATCTATTCACCTCAAATAAATTACAGATGGACACAAATAAACATAGATTAAAGAACAATTTATGTTCTTTCCTCAGATTGAGATGTTTCAGTTCTCTTCAACTTGCTTGGGTCGATCTCTATCTTCAAGGAGCAACCGAGGATTGAAATTACCAGTAAGATGGAGGCAACCCAAAAGAGTTTTTTGACCATTGCATCTCTCCTTCATCTGACCATGTTCTTCAATTCTTTGCCCACTTTAAAATGGACAACTTTCTTAGCTGGAACCTGAACTCCTTCTCCCGTCTTGGGATTCCGCCCTTTGCGCGCCTTTCTTTCCTTCACCTTGAAGACACCAAAATCCCTTAACTCCACTTTCTCACCCCTGACTAAACTTTGTGAGATCTCTCCTAAGACTCGATCGATGATGGTCTTCACCTCAGTCTGTCTCATACCCGTCCCTTCAGCAACCCTGGCAGCCAAATCCTTCCTGGTCATCTCCTACACCCCCTCTCTACCCGTTCGCTACGCTCAGGGTTGCCTACCTGGTTGTCCCAAGCGGAGCGAGGGGCTACTCTGATTCCTCCGGCTCTTCATCAGCTACTCTTATCCAGTCCTTGACCGTTGTGATTACATAACTGACCAATCCCTTTTCCTTAGCCTCTTCCCCGGCTAAAAAATAACTGCCAAATAGCAATATGATGAATAGGAGAGCGAGGACGAGGATGAGCTTAATCACTCCTCTAAGCAGTCCCCTCGCTCCCTTTGATAAACCACCAAAAAAAATGCTCGCCCGGCTGATTTTAGCTATCTGGTCCCTCTGACTCTCCAGCCCTCCCAGGAACTCGTTCAAGCGAATATACGATTGGTGCCAGTCATTCTCAATCTTAGCGAACTTCATCCCGGAAGTTCCGGCCATACCTTCCAGAGAGACAGCCTGAGAAATGATCTCCGTAACTCGGTTGTCGGGAGAGAACTCTTCTCCCAGTGTCTGCCCTAATCCCTGGTATTTGCGAGCAATCAGGCTCTTAATCTCTAAGAACTTTCTCTCTTCCTCAGCCGAAATTTTACCATCTCTTAAGGCCCCCTTAAGAAAGTCCCGAAATCCTATCCATTCATCTATGAATTCTATTAACAGAGCTATCTTCCTCTCTAATCCCTTATCCTTCATTGCTGGTTACCCCTCTTCACTATATTATAACCCTTTTTTCCTGTCAACATTTATTCACCCAGGATTGTTCTCTCCTCATCTAAATAGATTCCCTGAAGGTTCATCCTCAAGGCTTCCGGGTTGCTGGAATTGGCTAAGGCTTCTTCATCAGAGACCATCCCATCCTTGATCAGTTTCACCAGGGCTTGATTGAAGGTCTGCATTCCCTCAGCGGTAGAGCTCTGAATGGCAACAGGAATCTTATGAAGACGATTCTCCCGAATGAGTTTGACGATTGCTGGTGAGTCGAGCATAACCTCAACGGCTGGGACAAGGCCTTTCCCGTCAGCCCGAGAAAGGAGACGCTGGCAGGTAACTGCCTTTAAGTTTAAAGCTAAGAGGGCTCTCACCTGCTCGTGTTGGGAGGGAGGGAAGAAGTCCAGCAACCTATCTATTGACTGCATGACATCGGCCGTGTGGAGGGTGCTGATCACCAAGTGTCCTGTCTCTGAGGCCGATATGGCCACTGAGAATGTCTCCGGGTCACGCATCTCACCAATTAAGATGATGTCAGGATCCTGGCGAACCACCTGCCGCATGGCGGTAGAGAATGATTCTGTATCGATTCCCACTTCCCGCTGGCTGACCATGCTCATTTTATCCTCATGAAGAAATTCAATTGGGTCTTCAATGGTGACAATGCGGCAACGCCGATGCCGATTTATATAATCAATCATAGCCGCTTGGGTGGTCGACTTTCCACTGGAAGTTGTTCCCGTAATGAGAACGAATCCTCTGGGGAAAAGGGAGAGCTTCTCGAAGACGGGTGGTAGATGTAACTCCTTAAAGGTGAGAATATCTGCCCTCACCCAACGCATGGCAATGGCCACCGTATCCCGCTGGCGGAAGATGTTGGTTCTAAAACGTCCCAATTCAGGGACCGAATAAGCCAGGTCTATCTCACGATCTTCAAGGAAAGTCTTTTTCTGCTCCTCGTTCAAAATGGAGAAGGCCATTCTCTCTGTATCCTGAGGAGTGAGAGTGGCTAAATCAAAGGGAGTGAGTTTCTCATCGAGGCGAAGGGTAGGAGGAGTGCCCGCTTTAAGATGTAGGTCAGAAGCTTTTTTCTGCACCATTACTTTTAATAGGTCATTAATCTCGACTGCCATAAGATATGCCTCACACTTATTGGAAGTAGATTGATTCTTCCCCTAACAGTTCCTTCACCTGCTCAACTAACCCGGTTCTGGGACGAACTCCAATCTGACCATTGGCTGAGATAACTACCTCCTCCCCCCCGGTAATGAAGTGTAAATATACCGGGCAGCTTCCTGAATGAGATAGTAGAATCTCTCTTAAATTTGATAAAGTTTTCTTCTCCAGACCGGTTGTAATTAACTTAATGTGGACATTCTTGGTTAACCTTTCCTGCGCCTCGGCTAAAGGGATGATCTCATTGGCAGTAAGCTTGGGCCTTTCTTCTCGAAGATCCACCCGTCCCTTAACCAGCACCGCTGAGTCATGTCTGAGGAGAGCATTAAATTTCTCAAAGATGCCCGGGAAGACAGTTACGCTGACCATACCCTCTAAATCCTCTAAATTGAAGAAAGCCATCCTCTCCCCCTTCCTTGTGGTCATCTTCCTTATCCCACCTATAATTCCTCCTAAGGTGACTCCATCACCATCGGGGAAATCACCAAGCTGGGAAGTAGTGACTGTGGCAAAACTGCGAATTAAATTCTCATACTTGGCCAGGGGATGGCCGGTGACATAGAATCCAATTGTCCCTTTTTCAAAAGCAAGGAGCTTATTCTCCGGCCACTCCGGGATATCGGGAACGGTGCGCAAGTCTATCTTGAAACCCTCCCCAGCTTCAAAATCCTCGAAAAAAGTCTTCTGACCCTTCTCCCTGGCCTTCTGGATATCCTGGGCAGCCGCTACCGCATTATCTGAGATAGCCATCAACTGAGAGCGCCGAATCTGGAGTGAATCGAAGGCTCCACATTTAATTAAGCTCTCAATTACTCTCTTATTGACTAACCTCAAATCAACCTCCTCACAGAATTGATAAAGAGAGCTAAATTTCCCTTCCTTTTCCCTGCTCTCAATGATGGATTGAATGGCTCCCTCACCCACATTCTTCACTGCCGCCAAGCCAAAGCGGATATCCCGACCAACTACGGTGAACTGAGCATAACTTTCGTTAACATCGGGAGGAAGCACTTTTATTCCCATCTCCCGACATTCATTAATGTAGGCAACCACCTTATCGGTATTCCCCATCTCTGAGGTAAGCAGGGCGGCCATAAACTCAACTGGATAGCTTGCCTTAAGATAGGCTGTCTGATAGGCAATCATAGCATAGGCGGTGGTATGTGCCTTGTTGAAGCCGTAACCGGCGAAATGGGAAATCAGGTCAAATATCTTATTAGCTGCTCTCTTACTAACTCCATTCTTTATAGCCCCATCCAGGAAGCTCTGGCGCTCCGCATCCATAACCTCGGGAATCTTCTTGCTGATGGCCCGCTGAAGGACATCGGCCTGTCCCAGACTGAAGCCAGCCAATTTATTGACGATCCTCATTATCTGTTCCTGGTAGAGAATGACCCCATAGGTTTCCTTCAAGATAGGTTCTAAATCTGGGTGGTCATATTTTGGAGTGCTGAGTTTATGTTTTCCCTTGATGAAGTCATTGACCATGCCGCTTCCCAGGGGGCCAGGGCGATGAAGTCCCACTATAGCGATGATATCCTCAAACTTCTCCGGAGAGAGTTTCCGCAACAGGTCCTTCATGCCCCTACTTTCCAACTGGAATATCCCTGAGGATCTGGCTTCCCTCAGAAGCCCAAAAGTGCGCTCGTCGTCAAGAGGAATCTCTTCTAACTTAATCTCTTTACTTTTAGTGTGTCTTACGATATTGATTGTATCATGAATTACGGTAAGGGTTCTAAGTCCCAGGAAATCCATCTTAAGCAGCCCTATTTCAGCTACCGAATTCATATCATATTGAGTAGTAATTTCGCCGTTACTCCCCTTAAAGAGGGGAACGAAGTTGGTTAGTGGTTTCTCCGAGATAACCACTCCCGCCGCATGGGTGGAGGCATGTCGCACCAGTCCTTCCAGGGAGAGGGCCACCTTGATCAGCTTTCCTACCCTCTCATCGCTTCGGGCTAACTCCTTAAGCTCTGGTTCCCTCTCCAGGGCCTGATTTAAGGTGATGTTCAACTCACTTGGAACTAATTTAGCAATTCTATCTACTTCCCCATAAGGCATATTTAAGCCCCGCCCAACATCCCGGATGGCGGCTTTGGCAGCCATCGTTCCAAAGGTGATTATCTGAGCCACCCGGTCAGACCCATATTTTTCAACTACATAGTCAATAACTTCCTGGCGACGCTCGTAACAGAAATCTATATCTATGCCAGGAGGTTTAAGTCTCTCCGGGTTAAGAAATCTTTCAAAGACCAGATC
Source organism: Nitrospirota bacterium (assembly GCA_030605915.1). Taxonomy (GTDB): domain Bacteria; phylum NPL-UPA2; class NPL-UPA2; order NPL-UPA2; family JAGMAN01; genus JAGMAN01. Next base: position 4,998 of record JAUWHM010000091.1, read on the forward strand.
ATACTTTAAGGGGTCTATCTCGGTTATTCCTAATAAGTAGGCAGTCAGGCTTCCAGTTACTGAACCCCGACCAGGTCCAACTGGTATCCCCTTCTCTCTGGCAAAACGGATAAAGTCCCAGACAATCAGAAAGTAGCTGGAATAGCCCGTCTCCCGGATGATCTCAAGCTCATCTCTTAACCTCCCTTCTACCTGAGGAGTGGGCTCTGGATAGTGCTCTGGTAGTCCCTCCTGGCAGAGTTTCTCTAAGTAGCTATCTAAGGTCCATCCTTCCGGACACTTAAAATGGGGGAAGTGGCTCTTTCCAAAAATTAACTCTAAATTGCAACGTTCGGCTATCTCCACCGTGTTGGAGATAGCCTCTGGAACATCGGCAAAAAGAGCTCTCATCTCCTCAGGGGACTTGAAATAAAACTCATCGGTGGAGAACTTCATTCTCTTCGGCTCATCAATAGTCTTTCCCGTCTGGATACAGAGGAGAACATCCTGGGCTTCAGAATCTTCCTTGTTTATATAATGGCAGTCATTGGTAGCTACCAGGGGAATGGACAATTCAGCGCCGATAGTGCGCGTCTCTGCAATAACCTTCTCCTGTCCCTCCACCCCCTGATTGCTTATCTCCAGGAAGAAGTTCTCCTTCCCAAAAATATCTTGAAACTCTCCCGCTACCCGCTTCGCCTGGGGGATGAGACCTGTCTGAATAAGGTGGGGAATCTCCCCTTTGAGACAACCGCTGAGGGCAATTATTCCTTCAGAGCACTCAGTTAGGAGTTTTTTATCAACCCGGGGGCGGTAGTAGAAACCTTCCAGATATCCAGCGCTGGAGAGCCTTATCAGGTTCTTATATCCTGCTTCGTCCTTGGCTAAGAGAATGAGATGGAAGGAAGCCTCACTTATTCCATGGGAAGCCTTCTCAAACCTACTTTTGGGAGCCACATAGGCTTCACAACCAATTATCGGCTTCACCCCGGCTCTCTCGGCCTGGCGATAAAACTCAATGGCCCCGAAGAGGTTGCCGTGGTCAGTGATGGCCAGGGCAGGCATCTTATATTCCACTGCTTTGCTGACAAGCTGGTGAATGTGGCAAGCCCCGTCCAGGAGACTGTATTCAGTATGATTATGAAGATGGACAAAAGGAGAATGAATCATTTCCCCATCCCCACTCTCTGTTCGGCCTGGAATATCTTCCCTTCCGTCTTAATGGACGGGGCAATGATAATCTCCGTAAGCTGCATCTCACGGATATTCCGGGCACCTAAGTTACCCATGGAAGTGCGCAGAGCTCCCACTAAGTTCTGGGAACCGTCATCTAATTTAGCTGGACCGAAGAGAATTTCCTTGAGGGTTCCACTGGTTCCCACCCGGATCCTGGTTCCCCGGGGAAGATTTACATCAGGGGTGGCCATTCCCCAGTGATAGCCCTTCCCAGGAGCCTCTTTAGCCCTGGCTAAGGCTGAGCCAATCATCACCGCATCCGCTCCACAGGCAAAGGCCTTACAGATGTCACCACTGTAAACCATTCCACCATCGGTAATAATGGACACATATTTTCCCGTCTGTTTATAATGAAAGTCACGAGCGGCCGCGGTATCACAGGTAGCGGTCACCTGAGGAACCCCTATCCCCAATACTCCTCGGGTGGTGCAGGCGGCTCCTGGCCCAATGCCCACTAAGAGTGCATCTATCCCGGCGGCCATCAGCTCCAGGGCTGTATCATAACCCACTGTATTACCGACAATTACTGGAATGGACATCTCGTGACAGAACTTCTCAAAACTTAGGCTCTTATATTGAGAGGAGATATGCTGGACCGTAATTACTGTGGCTTGAACGACAAATATATCTGCTCCTGCTTCCTCAGCCATCCTGCCGAAACGCTCTGCCCGCTGCGGGATGCTGGAGACGACCGCCCAGCCACCGGCTTTTTTAATCTCCTCTATACGGGATGAGATAAGGTTCTCTTTGATTGGCTCTCGGTAAATGCTTTGAACCAGCTCAGTAGCCTCCCCGGGAGCAGCAGCTACTATCCTCTCAATAACATCCTCTGGATGAGGGTAACGAGTCTGAACCCCCTCTAAGTTCAGGACAGCTAACCCCCCTAAACGGCTCATCTCGATAGCAAGTTTTGGATCTACTACCCCATCCATGGCTGAGGCCATGATGGGAACCTTTAACTTAAATTCTCCTAACTGCCAGCCGGTATCTACCTCGTCTGGATTAAGCGTTGCCGAACCGGGAACTAAAGCAATCTCATCGAACCCATAACAGCGTCTGGCCTTGCGCCCCCTTCCAATCCACATTCCCATAACTAATTCCCTCCGAACTTCAACTCTGGAATTATTATATTATCTAAGTGCTATCAGAGCAAGTAATTAATTTGAGCATTAATTTAAGCAAATTACTCAATGGACTGAGTAATCCGTTTTTTTTGAAAACTCTCCACAGATTTTTGCCCCCAGTCGAGACAGAGTAGGCTTTTCCGCTCAACACCATTTTACTACCATTGGTGTAGGTTGTCAATTCCTCATTGGTGAATTGTTGTCAAGAAGCTACGAGGGAACAGGAAAACAAATGTCCCATTTTGACCCTCTCTATGGACACCAGAATTAACCCCACCATCCAGTCTGCAT
>JAUWHM010000052.1 GCA_030605915.1 Nitrospirota bacterium
ACAATGCAGGAATTCCTTGCCTATCTGAAAGCTGATCCCGACAAGGTCACTTGCGGCGCGCCGACCGGCGTCATGCCCCATATCATGGTGGCGTTTTTCATGATGCGCACCGGCGTCAGCAGCGTGCTCGTCCCTACCGGGGCGGCGCTCCGCTCTTGACGGATTTGTTGAGCGCAGGGTAAAACCACCCTTGCTTCTCTTGAACTTCATTTCTATCTCACCTCCTCACCTTTTTCTGGCGTTCCTCCAGTTCTATCTATCCTGCAAATTCTGTGCCAGCCATCACCCTCTTCCCTAAAGCTGTCCTTTGGTTGATTAACTAATTAAATTGTATGGGAGTTTTCTTTTTTAACCCCTTTAGTGATAACATGTTACTGTAGCCGGGTCGGATACCCTTACTGGCACAAGTAAATCCGACCCCTATAAACTCGTATGAAAGAACCGTTATTCTAAGCCCGGGTTGTAAAACTTTTTTGCGGATGTAAAAATATTTTGCGATTAGAGGTCGTATTTCTTTACTTTATACTGAAGGTCCTGGCGGGAAAGGCCAAGGCTTTTTGCTGCTTGATACTTATTCCCATTAACTTCTCTCAGTGTCTGATTGATGAGATTCCTCTCAAAACCCTCCACCAAATCCCGCAGAGAACTCTCCTTGCCCCTCTTCTGGCCTCCCTTTCGGACCTCCTCGGGCAGGTCTAAGGGAGAAATAGAGGTATTATCGGATAGAGCCACCGCCCTCTCCACCACATTCTCCAATTCCCTCACATTGCCAGGCCAGTGGTAGCGGCAGAGAAGGTTCATCGCTTCCGGGGAAGCTGTCTTGGTCGGATGGTCAACCGACGCTCCCTGAACACGAAGGAGTGCTCCCCTTTCAGGGAGCGAGGGGAGCACTCCTTCGTGTAAATTATTTGACTGGGACTTCCTCAGGAAATGCTCAACCAAGAGAGGAATATCTTCCTTCCTTTCTCTTAAAGGTGGAAGGTGAAGAGGAATAACGCTAAGGCGATAGAAGAGGTCTTCCCGGAACTGGCCTCTGCCCACTGCCTCTTCCAAATCTGTATTGGTAGCCGCAATTACTCTCACACCTACCTTGATTCGCTCTGTGCCTCCTACCGGCCGCAACTCTCTTTCCTGGAGAACCCTGAGCAGTTTCATCTGGATAGCCGAACTGGTCATTCCCACCTCATCCAGCAAGATAGTTCCTCCTTGAGCTATCTCGAATAGTCCCTGTTTAGTTTTAAAAGCTCCCGTAAAGGCTCCCTTCACATGGCCAAAGAGTTCGCTCTCCAATAAACTCTCTGGAAGGGCTCCACAATCAATGGCCACAAAGGGCTTATCCTGCCGAGGGCTTCGCTCGTGGAGAGCTCGAGCTACCAACTCTTTCCCGGTGCCGCTCTCCCCACAGATGAGGACAGTGCTGTTGGTCTTAGCAACCTTATCTATTTTCTCATATACCTCCTTCATTCTCTTGCTCTTGCCAATGATATGCTGGTAATCCACCTTTCGGTCCGAGCCTGCTGCCGGGCGAGTGCGGTCAAGAAAGTGCGAGATAATACTATTCAGCTTACCTACCTCCTGGAAGATGGCTTCGCTTAGAGACTCTCTTTTTCCTTCCTTAAGGCTCTCCTTCAAGGCCTTCACTGAGTTGGTGATAGAGCGTAAGGGATGCCCTATTTCGTGAGCCATTCGAGAGGCCAGCTCCCCCACTGCTGCTAATCTATCTCGCTGTCTGATCTCTTCCTCCATATACTTTATCTTGGTAAGGTCCTTAAAGATAACAATGGCTCCGCTTATCCTGCCTCCCTCATCTTTTAGTAAGGAGGCAGTGAAACCAACTGGAATTTCCCTTTCTCCCTCTGCGATTATCTTGGTCTCGTGAGATAGCCCATCGCCACTTATCCGAACAATGTTAGCAAACTGAAATTCACTTCCCTTCTCCCCTAATGCCTCCGATAATAGTAAACCCCTCAGTCTTGCCCCGCTTCCACCAACTATTCTCTCCACAGCTCGATTGACCTGAATGATGCGACCTTCCCGATTAACAACTGCTATTCCGCTGGTCACATTCTGCAAAATATCGTCAGTGAAAAGGCGAAGTTTGGCTAACTCTATTCCAGCACGTCTTCTACCTTCAGCTAAATAGCCGCTGGCCAGGGCCACTGCATAAAAGATAATGCCATTGGCACTGGCAAGGTAGAGGAGGTAATTGACATTTGCAGATGGGTCCCTGTAGAACTGAGCGGCAATTAAGCTCCCGTAGAGGATGGTGCTCAGGGAAGCAACGATAGCGCTTGCCCTTAAGCCGACCACAACGGCGGCCCCGATAATGGCCATCGGATAGAGGAGAACATAAAGGCTGTCCATCCCGCCTGTATAGTGAACCAGCCCGGTGACGATTCCTACATCGAGAAGAACCTGGAAATAGCCAAATTTCTTTAGCGACTCTCCCCTATGAAGGCGAAGGCGGTAGAGGACACTCAGGAGGATGGTAATAGCACTTAGAATGTAAAAAGGCCCTTTGGCTCTCTTCCAGACGAAGGCCTCAATAGCAAGGATGATTATTACGATGGCAAGCCGGGCCACCATCAACCATCTTATTTCCTTAACTAACTTGTCATCCGCTTTCATAATTACATACCAATAATGGCGGACAGCTTGAATATGGGCAAGAACATACAGATGACGATGGAGCCAATGACCACTCCGAGGAAGGCGATAAGCAAGGGCTCGATCATTGAGGTTAGGCCAGAGACAGACGCTTCTACCTGCTGGTCATAGAAATCGGCAATTTTGGAGAGCATACTCTCCAAGGCTCCCGTCTGTTCTCCCACTGCTATCATCCTGACCACCATTGGAGGAAATACCGGGCTTTTACCCAGGGGTTCAGCTACACTCTCTCCTTCCCGAATACTGACCCGGGTGCCATCCACCACCTGCTCAATCACCTTGTTCCCGGCGGTGCGACCTACTATCTGGAGGGAGGTGAGAATAGGAACTCCGCTTTTCACTAAGGTACAGAAGGTGCGAGCAAATTTGGAGATAGCTACTTTCTTAAGGAGGACCCCAAAGACCGGCAGATTGAGTTTAAGCTGGTCAAACCATAGCCTTCCCCGGTCACTTCGGGCGTAAAGACGTAAAATGACTCCTGAAATCACTAAAAATGCTATACCGGGAAGAAGCCAGGTCTGCATCTTATCACTAAGAGCAAGCAGTAGTGCCGTCGGTAGGGGCAGCTTGGCCCCAAATCCGGCAAAGATATCTTTAAATTTGGGGATAACCCAGATGAGAAGGAAAGCGGTAATCAGGAGAGATATACCAGTGACCACAGCCGGGTAGATTAAAGCGGCTCTCACTTTCCTCCTTAAGGCTCCAGAAGCCTCTAAGTAGCTGGCTACTCGATCCAATATCTCATCAAGCATACCACTGGCCTCTCCCGCTTTAACTAAGTTTACGAAGAGGTCAGAGAATACCCTGGGATGTTTAACCAAAGCGTCCGAGAGGTTAGCTCCACCCTCAATATCCTGTTCTATCTCTTGAAGCACTTTCTTAAAGGCTCGGTTCTCCATCTGTTCGTTGAGGACATGCAGGCTCTGAACCAGAGGGAGACCAGCATTGACCATAGTAGCTAACTGCCGACTGAAGACGATTAAATCATCCTCTTTCACCTTCCCCGGCCTCCCCTTCCAGAGCTGTGGCCGATGTCTCTCCTCAGTCAGGCTAACGATTACCAGCCCTCTCTCCCTGAGGAGATTGATCAAACTCCTTTCATTCTCCACCTCTAAGGTGCCAGAGAGGGTGCGACCATCCGGGTCCTTAGCCTTATATCTATAAAGTGGCATCTTAGGTTACCCTTAAGACTTCCTCTAAGGAGGTTATCCCCGCTTTCACCTTCTCCAGTCCACTGTCCCTTAATAACTTCATCCCCGCCCGGCACTCCTTTTCCCTAATCTCATCTGATGAGGCTCCCTTTATAATCATATCCCTTATCTCTTCATTAATTACCAGAACCTCTAAGACGGCCACTCGACCATAGTAACCCGTCTGCCGGCACTTTGAACAACCTCTGCCCCGATAGACGGTGGGGTCTTCTAATTTCATTCTCTCCCGAACCGCTGGAGACAGTTTATAGGGCTCCTTGCATTTGGGACAGAGCTTTCTGACCAACCTCTGGGCAGCGGCCATGATAAGGGAAGAGGAGACAAGGAAGGGCTCCACTCCCATATCTATCATGCGGGTTATTGCTCCCGCCGCATCATTGGTATGAAGCGTGCTGAAGATGAGCTGCCCGGTCAGGGCGGCTTTCACCGCCACATCGGCTGTTTCTCGATCCCTTATCTCTCCGATCATAATGATGTCTGGACTTTGCCGCAGGAGAGAACGCAGCCCACTGGAGAAAGTCAATCCGATCTCTGGATTGACCTGAATTTGAGTTATCCCCTCTACCTGATATTCAACCGGGTCTTCGACGGTGATGATATTCCTTTCCAGGGTATTTAGCTGGCTGAGAATAGAATAGAGGGTAGTTGATTTTCCGCTCCCGGTGGGACCGGTGACCAGAATCATGCCATAGGGTTTATTTATACACCGCTCTAAGTCCTTTAAGGGCCCCTCTTCAAATCCTAACTTATCAAGTCCTACTGTCAGACTACTCTTATCTAAGGCCCGAAGGACTATCTTCTCCCCGAAATAGACGGGGAGGGAAGAGACTCTATAGTCTATTTCCCGCCCGGGTAGCCTCGCTTTGAAGCGCCCATCCTGAGGTACTCGTTTCTCAGCAATATCTAATCCAGACATAATCTTCAGCCGAGCCAGTATTGCCCTTTCC
>JAUWHM010000133.1 GCA_030605915.1 Nitrospirota bacterium
AATTTTGCTAACCTTTCTTCCAACTTCTCCCTATCATAATCTGAGGTGGTCTCCTCTACCTGGTGCCTTATCTGATTGGCTCTACCTTGAATAGATGAGCTGTCACCGGCTCCCTCAACAATGGTGGTGTTCTCCTTATCAATCTTTACTCGCTTGGCTCGACCGAGCATGTCCAGTTTAACTTTCTCTAACTTTATGCCCAGGTCTTCTGAGACCACCTGACCGGCGGTTAGGATAGCCATATCCTCAAGCATAGATTTTCTTCGGTCACCAAATCCAGGAGCCTTCACCGCCGCACAGGAGAGAGTTCCCCTCATCTTATTCACCACCAGGGTAGCTAAGGCTTCTCCCTCCAAATCCTCACCAATAATCAGAAAAGATTTTCCCTGTTTGGCTACTTGCTCCAGAACAGGGAGAAGGTCTTTCATATTGCTTATCTTCTTCTCATGGAGAAGAATATAAGGCTCCTCAAGAATCGCTTCCTGAGTATCGGCATTGGTCATGAAGTAGGGGGAGAGGTAACCCTGGTCGAACTGCATCCCCTCTACTAAGTCCATGGTCATTTCCATGGTTTTGCCTTCTTCTACGGTGATTGAACCATCCTTACCCACCTTATCCATAGCCTCGGCAATGGTATCTCCTATGTTACGGTCATTGTTAGCGGCAATGGTAGCTACATGAGAGATATCCTCTTTTCCTTTCACTGGCTTGCTCAGCGCTTTCAACTCATCTATTACCTTGGCTACTGCCTTCTCAACACCCCGCTTAATGGCCATGGGATTAGCACCAGCGGTGATGTTCTTCAGTCCTTCTCTGTAAATGGATTCAGCTAAAATGGTTGCCGTAGTGGTTCCATCTCCAGCCACATCCGAGGTCTTCTCAGATACCTCCTTGACCATCTGAGCCCCCATGTTCTCGTAAGGCTCCTCTAATTCTCTCTCCTTAGCTACGGTTACCCCGTCCTTGGTAACGGTGGGGGAACCAAACTTCTTGTCCAGGACTACATTCCGTCCTTTTGGACCCAATGTTACTTTAACCGCATTGCTCAGTTGCTCAATTCCCGAGAGCACTGACCTTCGAGCATCTTCACCGAAAATTAGCTGTTTGCCTGCCATCTTCCTTAACCCCCCTTAATGAACACGCGACTCCACACCCACTAAACTGGGTGTGTGGGTTGCTGTGTGAATTAATTAATAATACCCATGACATCGTCTTCCCGCATTATCAGGTACTCTTCCCCGTCAATCTTCACCTCCGTTCCACCGTATTTGGCGAAGAGGACCTTATCCCCGACCTTTACTTCCAATGGCATGACCTTCCCTTCATCGTTGCGCTTCCCCGGACCAACTGCTTTAACCTCGCCCCGCTGTGGCTTCTCCTTGGCGGTATCGGGAATAATGATTCCACCTTTCTTCGCTTCCTCTTCCTCAATCAGCTTCACCATAATCCTGTCTCCCAACGGCTTTATCTTCACTGCTTCATCCCTCCTTCCTTTCCTTTTTCACTATCTCCTTTCCGAAGTTCTCAATCACTTCTAAGAAGCCTTCCCCTACGGCGAATACCGGGTCTTCCTCCACCCTTTTTATATAGCACATTTTACCTTTTTTGCCAACTAAAAATTTTGAGAGGACCACTTCTAAATCAGTTACCGGGTCAGTCAGAAGATACTCAATAGTTCCCGATTTGCGCTCCTCAGCTATTAGTCTCATCGTCAACATAGGAGAGATACTCATTTACCCTCATGTCATTGTAGAGAGGCACATTCTCTGGAAGATAGCCTACCCGCCTTCTTACCTTCAGGGATTCATTGAATACATCGTGGCCGGCAATGGTTGCCTCCCCCGAGGTAGCCGGCAGGAAACAAGTGAGAATGCGCATGGTAGTTGTCTTACCAGCGGCGTTTGGACCAAGCAGGCCGACAATCTCTCCCGTCTTTACCGTAAAGGATACGTCCTCTATCCCCAGCGCCCCACCGTAATACTTGGTCAGGTTCCGCACTTTAATCATTTGACACCTTTCAGAAGCCTGTTATTCTCTTGACCATGGCAATTTTGGGAATATACCACACACAAAGCAGTGTTGTCAAGGGAAATCATCATCATCTAAAATGTAATGTAATCCAAACAGGGGTTCATTAAAATTCCATCTGCTTGAGATGCCGAAGGGCAAGGCCGAGGGGAAGGAGAGTAGCTAAGAGGCTGAGAAAGAGGACGCAGCTCAAGGCCCCGACGATTCCTAAGTGGAAGAGATGAGGCGAAGTTATCTCCTCGGTGACATATAAGTGTACTGGCAGAGCCATAATGGTAGTTACCGAGAGAACATAGATAAGGCTCAGGATGAAGTCAAGTGTTCCTCCCATGCCGGAGACGATTTGGGCTGGATTGTCGGACTTAAAGTCAGGACAGAGGACTCCTAAGCCGATGGATAGTCCCACTAAGGAGAAAGACATCAGGAAGACCGTCCAGCAGGATAGGAAGAAGAGTAGGGCGGGAGTCTTGAGCATAATATTGGAGAGCACTGTCAGACTTTCAGTAATGAGAAGACAGATTATCACGGTAAGCCAGAACTTCACCAGGACTATCTTCCTCCAGGGGAAGGGAGCCATTCCCACCAACCAGAATCTTTTCCCCTCCAGGCTGAAGATGGGGAAGGTGAAACGAGTGGTCAAACTGGCTAAGGTTAATCCCATTGCTCCTAAATTTACGAAGGAGATTATGTTCTTCCACCTGGGAGTGACGAAGTCATAGGACATATTGCGCAAATTGCATATATAGATGGCAATCAGTCCGAAGAAGATGGCAAATTGGCTCCACTGAGCTGGGTCACGCAGAAAAAATCTAATATCCTTCATGGCTAAGGACCTGGTCGAGCTGGAGAGCCATGGTAAAGACCGCTCTAACTTTCCACTTAAACCAGAATTGGGAAGATAAGTCTTGAGGGAGGCCCCTCCCCGGCAGAGGCTAAAGCCAGAATAATAAATTTTTTTGGCGATTGATATGGACACCAAAACCATAAAAAGGCAGTTGCTCAAGATGAGGAGGAAATGGAAAGAGACCGCCCTCCAGTCTCTAGAAACTGCCCCTATTATCCCTTCTGCTACCCAGTAATTTGGAAGAAGGGGAAACTGGGTGAAAGAGAGTTTACTCAGCACCTGATTGATAAGGGCAAATATCTCGGTAGAATCGAAGCGCCAGAATCCAATGAAGCGGTAGCCGAAGAGAATTATGGGAACGACTAAAATGATGAGTCCAATGAGGATAACCCGGCTCCTCCTCGCTGGAAATACCCTGGCCAAGACCATGGTGATGATAGTCCCTATACTGGTTGGAATAAACAAGAAGGGCAGGAAGAATAGAAAAACTATTAAGTAGAAGTGCCATCTCACCCCAACCACTAATCCGTAACTGAGCATAAGGGGTGCTCCCAAGAAGAGGAAGGCCCAGGAGCTGAAGAAGAGGGATTCCAAGAATCTGGAGAAGAAAATTCCTTCAAAGCTTAAGGGGGCCGAGATGAGGAAATCCACCTCCTTAGATTGATAAAGGGTGGAGAAGGAGACAATTATATTACTAAAAATCAGCATGAGGAAGAGAATGAGGAAGAAGAAGGAGAGGAGCCGGTCAATGAGGATTGGTCCTAAGGGGGCTAAGGAGTAGAGGAAGGAAAGCATATTATGGAGTATGAAGAAACCTCCCACTAAGAAGACAGAAGACAAAGTCAGTATGAAACCTATTTTCAGTTTAGAGTGGCGACTGATGGAGAGGATGTTATTCTTTATCATCATCCCCTTAGCCTGCCAGAGGCTCAGTAGCTCCCTCATCCTTCCTCCCCAGTGAGTTTCAAGAAGCTCTCCTCTAACTTCCCCGAGGAATGGGCTTGCCTCTTCAGTTGCTCCTTGGTGCCAAGGGCAATCAATCTCCCTTTGTCAATTATCCCGATGCGATCAGCTAATTCTTCAGCCAAGGAAAGGGTGTGGGTGGATATGAAGATGGTCACTCCTTCCTCCTGGGATTTTTTCTTCAGGACATCCTTAACCTGCCGGGCGCTCCTTGGGTCCAGGCCAACTAAAGGTTCATCAATGATGATTAGTCGGGGGTGATGAAGCAGAGAAGCTCCCATAATTAACTTCTGCCGCATCCCGTGGGAGTAATTTTCAATGAGACGATTCCCCCAGGAAGAAAGGCCAAAGAAGTCCAGAAGCTCTGGAATCTTTCTCCCTGCCTCTCCCTCCAATCCGTAAAGACCGACCACTAAATTGAGGAACTCCCTTCCAGTCAGCTTATCGTAGAGGAAAGGAGCATCGGGGATATAACTGATTAAAGCTTTTGCCTTTTGATATTCTT
>JAUWHM010000018.1 GCA_030605915.1 Nitrospirota bacterium
CGGGGAGAAGGTGGTCATGAGGATATTAGATAGGTCAAGTTTAATTGTGGAGCTTGATAAGTTAGGTCTGCCCCAAAAGGATGAAGCGGTCTTTAAGGATTTAGTGGCTAAGCCCTATGGGATGATCCTGGTTACTGGACCCACTGGCAGTGGAAAGACTACTACTTTATACGGTGTCCTTAGCCAGTTGAACGCGGTAACGGATAACATTATTACTGTCGAGGATCCCGTAGAGTATAAATTAGATGGGATTAACCAGGTCCAGATTAATCCTCAATCCGGAATAACCTTCGCTACGGGCTTGAGGACCATATTGAGGCAAGATCCAAATGTGATTATGGTAGGGGAGATAAGAGATGTAGAGACAGCAGAGATCACTATCCATGCCGCTCTCACCGGACATTTGGTTTTCAGCACCTTGCACACAAACGATGCCCCCGGAGCAATTACCCGTCTCGTCGATATGGGGATTCAACCCTTCCTTATCTCATCCTCAGTGATTGGGGTGGTGGCCCAAAGGCTCATTAGAACCATCTGCCCGGATTGTAAAGAGGCTTATAAGCCAACGGCGGAGGTTTTGAAGGAGCTTGGCTTAAAGGCAGGGGCCGAGCTTTACCGGGGTCGGGGTTGCCAGTACTGTTACCAGAGCGGCTTCCGGGGTAGATCCGGGGTATTTGAGTTGATGAGGGTAAGCGATGAGTTGAGGAGGCTGATCCTCGCAAGCGAGCCGGCCGGGGTGATCCGGGAGGCAGCCGTTAAGGAGGGGATGAGCACCCTGAAGAGAGCTGGCCTGGAGAAGGTGATAGAGGGAATTTCTACGATAGATGAGGTTAGGCGCGCTGTTTATGTAGAGGAATAATATGGAGCCTTATACTGTCCCTGAGGGTCTATATATTAGCCAGGTGGCTCGGGTGCTTTTTGCGGTAGCCATGATTGGACTCTTCATCAGGCTTTCCCGTTCACCACTCCTTAAAGAGAGGGGATGGAGGTTCATCCAGGTGGGAGCCTGCCTCTTCTTCTGGTGGAGCCTGGATACTTTCCTACTCCATTTCTCCGAAAGATTTGTTCATCCCCTCAACTTTACTGGTCATGCCGAGGAGTGGAGCCAGAAACTGATCATTAATGATGCCCCCTCTACCATCTTCTATATAACTAGCGTCCTTGATCCCCTCTTAGTGGTTTCTGCTACCTTCTTCATCTTCTTGGGGTTAAGGAAGCTGCGGGCACGGCGGGAGGTGTGGTAGCGATATAGCGATAGCTATGGCTAAGCTTCTTCCCCTAACTCCAATCTGGATTATCAACCTGGTTGGGTGTCTCGTTCTGGTTGTCCTCAGCGTCCTGACAAAACTTCGAGCCAGTTGCCTCTATCAAAGGGAGAGAGAGAACGCTCTCTGGCTTTATATTAATTGGATAAGTTTAGCTCTCATCATCTTCTCTCTATCCCGAGCGGCCGGGTCCATAGCCGAGAGACTTCTTATTACCGCTGGTCAGGTGGAGGTGTGGGAGTTTTTGAAACCTTTCTCCAGTGGAATAAATTCCATTAGCTTTCTCATCATAGCCATATTTACCTTAGGTTATAAGAATGCTGAGGAGACATATCAGCGGTTAGAAGCCCGTAACGCAGAGTTGGAGCAGGCCTATGGGAGGATACGTGAGCAGGCCAAGGTGAAATCAGACTTCGTCTCAGCCGTTTCCCATGAACTGAGGACACCGCTTACTTCAATTAAGGGTTATACTTCCATTCTCCTTACTGAGAAGTTGGGGAAGATTTCTTCCGTTCAGCGGGAGAGGCTTTCCAAGATAGATAAGCACAGCGACCGATTGACTGCCCTGATAAATGACCTCTTAGATCTATCTCGCATTGAATCCGGAAGAGTGAGGATGGAGATGAAGCCATTAGAATTGGAAAGGGTAGTTCGCAGTGCCATCTCCACAGTGGAAACCCAGGCTGAAGAGCGGGAGATTGAGCTGAAGGTAGCTCTGCCATCGGGGCTCTCTCTGGTGATGGCTGATAAGAAGAGCCTGGAACAGATTTTCATCAACCTCTTGAGTAACGCCATTAAGTATACCAGGAAGGGTGGGGAGGTAACGGTGAGGGCAGTGGAGAATCAGAATGTGATCCAGGTGGACGTTTCCGACACAGGCATTGGCGTCCCGGAGGACTGCCTGGGAAAGGTCTTTGATGAGTTCTTCCGGGTAGACGCCCACGGCGGTGGGCAGCCGAGAGGCACTGGCCTGGGATTGGCTCTGGTGAAGAGGATGGTTGAGGCTCATCGAGGGAAGGTGTGGGTGGAGAGCCAGATGGGGAAAGGTTCTACTTTCAGCTTTACTCTGCCCTCGGCTAAAAAATGACAAATCTCAAATGACAAATAATTATTTAATTCCAAACGTAGTGAGGGTTATAGGGGGGATTTGAGATGAGAAAGAATCTTGCAGAGGAAAGGAAGCGTTTACATCAAGAGATAGCAAGCCTTAGCAAGCAGGAGCTGGAGAGGAAGCTCTTAGAGCTATCCATTATGTTTGAGGTAGCTCAGGAGGTGAATTCTACCTTAGATTTGGAAGAAGTATTGGGCCTGATCCTGGAGCGGGCAGGCGATATCTTAGAAGTGGAACTGGTCTCCCTCATGCTAATAGAGGAGGAGACAGGAGAACTGGTGATCAAACTGGCCAGAGGATTGGAGGAGAGGATTGTGGAGACGACCCGGGTAAAGATGGGTGAGAATGTCTCTGGCTGGGTAGCTGAGAGGGGTGAGCCGCTGCTTGTTCCCAACATTGATGAAGACCCTCGCTTTATCAAGAGGGATGGAGAGAAATACTATAATCGTTCCCTGTTGAGCGTTCCCTTAAGAGCAAAGGGAAAGGTGATTGGAGTAATTAATGTCAATAACAAGGCTGATAAGGGGATATTCAATCAAGATGATCTGCAGCTGCTGATTGCCCTTTCCAATCAGGCGGCCATGGCCATAGAGAATTCCCGACTGCACGAGCGGGTCCGAGGGAAGGCTGAAGCTTTGGAGGCAGCAAACCAGGAACTGCAAAGGATATCCGAGGAGAAACGAGAACTCGTATCTCAGGTTTCTCATGACCTGAGGACTCCTCTAACTTCCATCAAGGGCTTCACCTCTATCCTGTTAACGGGCAGCTTAGGGGAGCTTACCCGGGAACAGAAGGAGAAATTAGAGAAGATAGGCAAACACAGCGATCGGTTGACCGCCTTAATCAAGGACTTAGTAGAGCATTCCAGAGGAGAGAAGGATGGCTGACACGAACACGAAAGAGTGCTGCACACAGCCGCAGGCAGCCGTAAGCACCGCAAAGCACAGCCGAAGCACCGCAAAGCAGTGCCGATTCTCTGGCAGTGCCGCAGGCAAGCGGAAGATTTTAGTTGTTGATGATGAACCGGATGTAGTGGAGATAATCCGCTTCTTCCTCTCTGAGGCTGGCTACGAGGTAACGTCTGCGGTCAGTGGCCAGGAGGCGATTAAGAAGGCTCGGGAGATTGGGCCAGACCTCATTACCTTAGACATTAAGATGCCTATGATGGATGGCCTTCAGGTGGCCAGTGCCCTAAGAGAGAACTTAGAGACCAAAAAAACCCCCATTATGGCCATTTCCATCGTAGGGGATGAATTAGAGGGAAAAGAGGGAATTGATGAATCCTTATGTAAGCCCTTTACTGGTGAGGAGCTCCTATCCAGGGTGAAGAAGCTTCTCCGGGAGGGTCGCCGTGCAGCGACAGAAGATTCTGGTGGCTGATGATGACCCGGACATCGTTGATATCATCCAAACGGTTCTTGAGGGAGAGGGTTTTCAGGTTTTGGTGGCCGCTGATGGGGAAGAGGCTTTAAGGAAGGTTAAGGAGGAAAGACCCGACCTGCTCCTGCTGGATATCATGATGCCCAAATTGGATGGCTATCAGGTCTGCCAGCAGGTTAAGGACGATGTAAGTCTCAGCTCCATTCCTGTGGTCATCATCAGTGCCAGGGGGCAGAAAAGCGATAAGGATAAGGGATTTCGCGCCGGGGTCTGCGATTATATTGTTAAGCCTTTTGACCCTTTGGAGCTGCCTGAGATAGTGAGGAGGAATTTGACCTGCCCGCCGCGGCAGGCGGGGAGGTAAAGATGGCTAAGATATTAGTTGTAGATGATGAACCCGACATCGTAGAGATTATTCAGATAACATTGGAGGCGGCCGATTTCCAGGTTATTACTGCCGGCAATGGGGAGAAGGCTTTAGAGAGAACTCGGGAGGAAAGACCAGACCTCATCCTGTTAGATGTGATGATGCCTAAGATGGATGGCTGGACAGCTTGCAAGCAGCTTAAGCAGATAGCTGACCGAACTCCTATAATTATGTTAACGGCCAGGGGGGAGACGGAAGCGGTGACCAGGGCCCATCAGGTTGGGGCAGAAGACTATATAGTCAAACCATTTAATCAGGCAGTATTGCTGAGCAAAGTGAAGAAGGCTCTGGAAGGGAGATAATGCCTACCTACGCTTATACGGCCAGAGACAACGTTGGCAAAATGTACCGGGGGACCTTAGAGGCAGTTGATAAAAAGATGCTTAGGGTCCGCCTCAGGGAGATGGGCTACTATGCCACCTCCATTGCGGCAAGACCGTCACTTCTCTCCTGGGGTTCTTCGAAGAAGGGAGGCAGAATAACGCCGGGGGAGATGGTCGCTTTCTCTCAGCAGTTTGCCGCCATGATTAAAGCGGGCTTATCATTAACCAGGTGTTTATCTGCCTTAGAGGAACAGAGTGAAAACTCTCAGCTCAGAGAGATTCTTCGGGCCATCAGCCTGGACATTGCCGGAGGAGCCACGCTTTCCGAGGCCCTGTCAAAACATCCACAGGTATTTTCCGGGTTCTTCGTAACCATGGTCCGAGCAGGTGAGGCGGGAGGAGTTC
>JAUWHM010000049.1 GCA_030605915.1 Nitrospirota bacterium
GGCTACCCATCTTCTCATTTACGCCTCTCCCCCCACTTGGCCCCTTCTGAAACTATACTATTCCAGGCAAATCCAAAGCCAAAGGCAAGACAGAATAACTTGATGGAAGCCTCCAGGCCAACACCGGGCTTGGCAATGTTAAACCCTGGGAAAATCAGGAGTGCAGTGATTACCGCTAAAACAAATGAGGACAGGGCTGACATCCAGTATCCCTTCTTGAATTTCTTGACCTTGCCCTGTTTTAATTTTCTCAAATATGGGACCAGAGCCCTGGCCAGGACACCAAATAAAATCCCTAATAATTTCAAGGCTACTTCCATGGTCTTGACCCTCTTTAAAATTTATGCTTAAAGGCTACCCTCACCGCCTCTTGCTCGGTATCATTCTTCTCATCGTAATCTGTATATCTATATTTGAGGTCTATTGATAAGACTAAATCTCCATCTTTAAATAATTTCTCACCGGATAGCTTAACATAGTATCTTTTCTTGTCCTTGCTTGCATCGTTGTAGTCGTAGAAATTTCCCTGCAAAGAGGCGGAAGCCTTCCAGTTCTTCTTTCTCTGGTAGGTGGCTTTGACCTCGGCTGTTTCCTTCTTGTAATCATTGCCTGCCTTTAGGGTATATTCTACATCTTTGTGTTGGCCAAAAACCTTCAAGGTGATTCTATTCTTTTCATCGTCGAGGATTTTGTATGCCCAATTATTCTTGATATAAAAACCACGGTGGTCTAAGTCTGCCGTGAGATAGTCTTTTTTAAAGTATTGATATTTTAGGTCCGTCTTCAGTCCTGGGGTGATCTGGTGCACTGTCTTGGCATAGTGGCTCCAGTATTCATAGTCGTAATCCTCGTCTGTTTCCTCTTCTTCCTTGGTATCTCTCTCTCCCCAGCCTCCCCTGGTTATAATCTTAGAGAGCCAGGGAAGATCAAAGATATAGTCAAATCCTCCCCTGAGATTATGTTTAGTCCTTTCGCGATTTATCTTTTTCTCCTCAGTGGTCTCTAACTTGTAGGATGAAGTGAGCATCAATCTTTTCTCTAAGAAATATCTCCTTCCTCCAATCTTACCAAAGGTCTTAAGTTGATCTTTCTCGCTTGCCTCTATGTAGTCGTAGTTATTGACCCCGGCACTTAAATCAACAGTATAGAGGTCCTTTTTCTTAAAGGTAAGTTTGGGAGAAACTAATATCTGATCATACTCACTTCTTGGGGTGTTATCATAACGCTTCTCTTTGTATTTCAGGTTAAAATTCAGCCTCAAGGTTTCTTCTTTGCTCTTTCTTGGGTAGTAGGACCACTTGGTGTTGAAGATCCGGGAGATATTATCAAGGGGGTTTTTATCCTTGTAGTCTTTGTCATAGATAAATGAGCCTATGTTGTAGCTTAGCCGGTCAGATACCTTATGCTGGAGCTTTAGGTGATAATTCTGATAGGTGTAGTCGTTGTCTTCATCTTCTTCTTCATAGTCTTCGGCTGTAGACCTCTCCCCCACCTCGGTATAACCGCTGAGGATAAAATCATCCGCTATGGCCAGGGAAGGTAAAATGAGGAGCCCAATTATGAGGAAGAACACCCATTTCACGCGGTGGGCTCCTTTTCCTTCTCCCAGTTCTCCAGTAGTTTGATAACCTGGCCAATGTCTTCCAGGGATGCCTTAATCTGTTTCCTCTCCATCTTCTTGCCTTTTAACATTAGATCTAAAACTACATGAGGCAAAATCAATTTGTTTGTGATTCTCTCTACTATATCCTCTTTGCGTATCATTTAAGCCCACCCTGCACCCCGACAAGGATTTTGCAGAGGGAGCCCCCGAAGGAGCTTCCCCACAGGGTGGGCATTTGAGCCCACCTTAAACCTTGTCGGGGTTTTTCTATATTCAGTTTTCTAAGATTCTATGTCCGCTTTTACACCTCAGCTTCGCTTTTTACCATAAAGTTTGGCTAAATTCGCCTGGTTTTCAGCCTGTTTTACCCTCTGAGCTTCGCCTTTTACTCAAAAGGCGCAGTTCAGGATGATAGCGATTCAGCTGCCTCAGCTATCTGGTCCCTGGTCACATGGGTGTAGATCATAGTGGTTGAGATGTCCGCATGGCCAAGGAACTCCTGGACAAGGCGGATGTTTTTGGTCTTGTTGAGGAGCTCAGTGCCTACAGTGTGCCTCAGGGCATGGGGTGAATAGTTTCCTTCTATGCCGGATAGGTGGATCCATCTCTTCAGGTCTTGCTGAACGGCTCTTTTGCAGATCCTTCTGTGGTTACGGCTTAGGAATAAGGGAGAATCGAGCTCAAGGCTCTCACCCCTGGACTCTTTCCAGGCCAAGTACTCTGCTATGTGGTCCCGGATGGTTTTGTTTAGGGGGATATCTCGAATTTTGTCACCTTTCCCGGGGATAGTAAGAGTTCTTTTGCCTTGGACATTACCTACATCGAGGGATATAGTCTCGGATAACCTGAGGCCGGTGTTTAGCATTAGATGATACATCATGTAGGACCTGGCGGCACTTTTTCTGTCGGCAAGGGTAGAGAGGAGCTTTCTTTTCTCGTCCTGGTTAAGGTATTTGATGCTCTGTCGTTTCATTTCTTCGCTCTGATCTTGCCTGTCCGCACACCTCCTTTAATAAGGTCTTGAGTTTGAGGATTTATGTTCTCAGCACGACTGACTTTGACTAATACTCTGTCCTGTTCAGGTTCCGATAAAAACCTTCCGTATCCTTTTGTTAAGCCATACCGGTCTAAAGCTTCGGTCAATTCGTCCTTCTGTTGATGGCCACGCTTTCGAATCCCCATCTGTTGAACTACCCAGATTGGAAGGGAGGTAATCTGCCATTTCATTATAGGATATTTCAATTCTCTGCTATTTCTCTCTTCCACCGTCTCCCAAAGGACTAAGCCCAGATTGGCTAAACTCTCCCTTGCTTTTTTAATCGTATCATCTCCTATCCGCAGTATCTTTTTTATCTGGCGGAAAGTTAGTTGGGAGAGGCCCCATTTATTAGAGGTAAGGCAAAGTAAACCGTAGAGAGCAAACATGTTCTTGTTCTGTGCCATTCTATCCAGTAAGGTTTTGCCATGCTCATCAGTAGCTTTATATAGTGGCTTGGGTAGAGTTCCAAAAGTGAATTGTGTTGTATCACGGAATCTTTCCTTATCTATCAAATCTTCATAACCTAACCTACACTCTTTAATTGGTCCCATTTTTCTCCTCCTTTTCTTAAATCCTTTTTTAGTGTTTGAAAAATATATTTTGTATCTATATCTTTTAAATATATATCTATAGTACTTACTGTCCTCACACAGGGACAGGTTTAGGCTATTTACCTGTCCCCACACAGGGACAGGTAAATGTAGTTATCCACAGGCTGAAGGGTAGCAAGATATAGTATATACAGTCATACTGGGGTATTTATATATTTTCATACTTTCATACTTTTCTTAATCTGCTCAAGGAGGTCTTGATTAGACTGTATCTTCTTAATATCAATTTTTGGGCTATCTTTAATTAAGTCTACCAAAGCCCGGACGACCTGGGACTTTTTCAGTTTATACCCAGTCTCTTTGTGAACCTTATAGGTGAAGTCGTTAAGAAATTCAACATGGTCATTAAAGAGAGTAAATATCTCCCGATGAAGTTTCCGAGCCTTTAACTCTGGCTTTTTAGTGGCCGTCTTCCGGAAAAGACTATCGCCCTTCTTTCCTAATGCTTGGGTGCTCACTATTCATCACCTCTTTTGCTAATTCCATGTAGGCCCTTGCTCCTTCACTTGCGGGAGCATATTTTATGATGGGTTGGCCATGACCGGGACACTCTGCCAGTTTAATATTCATACTAATGATGGAATTGAAGAGTTTATCTTTGATAGGCTTGTAGTTCTTGATCTCTTCCAGGGATTCTTTGGCTAAATTTGTTCTTTTATCAAACAAAGTGATTAAGATCCCAGAAATTGTTAGCCTATGATTTAACATGTCCTTCACCATCTGGATGGTGTTGAGAAGCTTTGCGAGTCCCTCTAAGGCAAGGTAGTGAGCTTGGATGGCTATAAAGACTTCCTCGGCAGCCGTGAGAGCGTTGATGGTTAATAGACTGAGACTGGGAGGACAATCAATGAGGATATAATCGTAATTTTTATTATGGAGGCTATCTTTGAGGCGGACCTCCCGGCCGATCATATTGACCATCTCTATCTCGGCGCTGGATAAATCTATGTGGCTTGGGGCAATGGATAAATTCTTTATTGCAGTCTCCTGGACGATGTCTGTGACTACCATTTTAGAATCTAATAAGACGTTGTAGATAGTCTTATTCGGCTTGTGCCCCTCATCGAGTCCTAAAGAAAGGGTGGCATTGGCCTGGGGGTCCATGTCTATGATTAGGACTTTTCTTCCCAGTTCTGCCAGGCAAGCACCCAGGTTTACCACGGTTGTGGTCTTACCCACCCCACCTTTCTGGTTGGCGACAGCTATTGTTCGGCACTTCAACTTATTATACTCCCAGTATGAAAGTATGACTTTTCATATTTATAGCTCTACATAATTTCATAAGTATGCCCTATTTGGTTTTGCCAAGGGAGAGCTCCATTTGTCCTGAATCAAGATGCTCTTTTATTTCACTAAGGGTCTTATGCTTGTCCTGTAGCTTGGTGATGATCCGAAACCTTCGTTTATTCTCTGCAAAGTCATAAAGGTAACGCCCCCCATCACTGCGGCCACTGGGTTTAAATAGCCCAAGTTTAGTGTAGAGGGTTACCTTGGTTGTCCGAATTCCTAATTCTCGCGCTAAATCCCCAGTACGTATTTTGATGCTCATCTAATCACACCTCCTCGGCCACCTTTCCTTTTAGGAGTGGTTTGGTTCTGTATATGGATACTTTGGTCTGCTTTATACATAATTTACCATGGGGGGAATTTGGTGTCAAGAAAAAAATGCGGGCCTCATACTTGGCTTTTAAGGTATGAGATTTGTGAGATTCTAAGCCAAGAAGGGCGTTTTTGATTTTCCGACGCTGAGTGCAGAAAAAAACACGGTCAAATTTCGCCTACAAGCGACTTTCCCGACCCTGTCCATATAAAACTATTCAGCCTTTGTCGAGGCGTTAAACTTTGGATGCTCGTGGTAGGTAGCGGTTCACTGGGTGGGTATAATCTCTTTTCATCTGAAGAGATCAGAATGAGAGCCTGTCCTGACAAGATGAAGTTCATTGCCCTGAATACGGTATATGAGAAGCCAGTCCGGTTCAATATGACATTCCCGGCAATCTTTCAATGCGCCCTTAAGTGGATGGTCTTTGTACTTTGCAGGTAGGGTAGATCCTTGAGCAAGGCTCTTGATGACCCTCTTAAGGCACTCAATATCCTTCCTTCTTTTCTGGGCCCTTTTAACATCCCGCTTGAACTGGCTCGTCCGGAACACCACATACATGGTTTGACCGCCCTACACTCCAAGGTCCTTAAAAAGCTCCTGGACATTCTTAAACTTTTTACCCTGACCTTTGCGTGAATCCTGGGTTGCCTTAAGAGTGGTTTCGTTCGGGATGCGCACATCAAAAGGCAGGCCGTGGTTCAGAATAATCTGCCTGTAGTAGAGATCAAAAGCTGTTGAGATAGAAAGGCCAAGGTTATGCAGGATATTCTCTGCCTCTTTCTTAATCTCGGGCCTTATGCGGGCCCTTGCCGTTGCTGTCTTGAGCACACTCATTGGTTCACCTCCCGCTTTAGGTTATTATAGCCCATAAAGTGCTACACAATGAATTATACCTTGTTTTGGAATGTTTGTCAAGGGCACGATGAAGTTTTTTGGGATTTTTCTGGTCACCGACGGTGGTGGTTTTTAGTAAGGTCAGCGTTTTGGTAGGGCCCGATAGGACGAAATGGTCAGCTTGTTCGCTTTCAGGATTTTCACAGCGAATCTGATTAGTTCTTGGTGGAGGTTACGCAGAAGGTCAAGATGTTCTTTGAACTGCTTTGGTGTTTTCCGAGTGGCTGTGGGTCGTCGCTGGCTTGAGTTTCTCATAAATGATATCACCCCTTTATTCCAGTGTCTCTATCGGAGGGAGTTAAGCCCGATTAACCCATACAACGAGGGCAATAATAATCACTGCAAGAATAACCAAAGTCAAAACAAGCTTAAAATCCATATCTCTTCAGCTTGCCGATTATTATCTGTCATCGCTTCTCCTCCAGGATTTAAGTTACTTCTTCAAGTGGGAGGACGAAAGCCTTGATGCCCTCTTTGCCCAGTTTCTGGCGAAGTTTCATTACCTGGGCAAGGATTTGGTCTTTTTCATCATCTTCTACGGCGAGAGCCAGGAGGGAATTGGCCCCTGGCCAGATGTGGGAGTCAAGGCGGGGGCCACTGGTCTTGCCATCACCTAACACCTTAGGCAGCTTAGTATAGCCAGAAATCCCTACCTCCTTCAAAGCTTCCATTACCTCCTCATCAATGGCCACGTTGTAGGATATTAAGATCATCTTCATTTCTTCAATCCTTTATTATTTATTAACCCCTTTAATTCATCGAGCCGTTTTATTAACTTTTTCATCTCACGGCGATTCAACCTGTTCTCTATACTTACCTCTATTAACTTCCTTATATTCCTTATACTTCTTTTCTTTAGGCTCTCCTCGAATATGGAATAGACAATAGGGACGATAACCAAGGTTACCAACGTTGATACAAACAGTCCGCCGATCACCGCACCCCCTAAGGGCCCCCATATCTCAGAGCCCTCTCCTCGACTTAAGACCAATGGTATCATTCCAAAGATAGTGGTGAGTGAGGTCATTAAGACTGGCCTGAGTCTATGCTGACCTGCGGTTTGGATGGCTTCAAATAAATTGATTCCTCGAGCACGTAAGATGTTTGTATAATCAACCAGGACGATGCCATTGTTGACTACAATCCCCATTAGCATAATCAACCCGATAAAAGAGGTAATAGATAAGGTAGTTCCAGTGAGGAGAAAGAACCAGATTACTCCTACAAAGGCAAAGGGGACTGAAAACATAATGACAAAGGGGTCTAAGAGCGATTCAAATTGAGAGGCCATGACCATATAGACCATAAGAATACCCAAAATTAAAAGCATAATTAAGTCCCTGAAGGCCTTCCTTTGTTCCTCTACCTCGCCGCCAAAGCCCACTGATATGCCTTCTGGTATATCTATCTCGGTGAGCTCTGCCTTTATATCATTGGCTATCTGACCCAGTGGACGGCCATATGTCCTGGCCTCCACCTTGACGATTCGCTCCTGCCCTTTTCTTTCAATCTCCAGAGGTTCAAGCTCCTCGGTAATAGTAGCGATATTCTTTAACTTAATAGGCTTGCCGATAAAAGAGGTAATGGTGACATTCTCTATATCAGAGATAACCTGACGATCCTCTTCCTTTACTCGAACAAAGATGTCATATTCCTCATCAGCCTCCCGGAACTTGGTGGCCTCCTTTCCATAGAAATGGGTCCTCAGGGTGTCCGTAATCTGAGCCATATTGAGACCCAAAGTAGAGGCCCTCTTTCTATCCACCTGAACCCGAAGCTCAGGCCTACCAACGTCCCTGCTTATCATAACGTCAACGGCACCCGGGGTGTTTTCTACAATCTTTTTTATCCTGGCAGCCAGTTTATCGGTCTCTTTTAGGTTGTGCCCAATTATCTCAATAGATATGGGCTTGGCTCCGGCAAAGAGTAGCTGTCCTATCATAGCCCCAGCCCTTATATCCGTTTTCCTGATCCCCGGGATGCGGGATACCCTCTCCCTGATTACTTTGCCAATCTCTTTGGTGGACCTCCTGCGCTCGCCCTTCCTGACCAACTTTGCAAAGACCTTCCCTGCATTTGGCCCTTCTTTCATACCCATAGTCTCCGCAAAACCTTCCTCTGTTTGGCCACTAAAACCGACCATGTTCTTCAACTCTGGCATATTCTTTTCAAATATCTTCTCGAGCTCCTGAGTAACTCTATCCGTCTCCTCTACTCTGGTGCCCACAGGAAGCTCTATTCCCATTTGGAATTCACCTGAGTCTATCTCAGGGATAAACTCAGTGCCGATTATGGGGACTAAAAGGAGGCTTGAGACAAAGATCACTACGATAATACCCAAGGTTCTCTTACGGTGACCAAGGGCCCAACCTAAAAGTTTTCTGTATCCTAATTCCACAGCCTTAAACCAGCGTTCACTCAATTCATAGAAACGTCTTCCAAAACGTTTCTCGGGATTACCAGAGGAAGTGACCTTAAGTAGTCGAGAAGACAACATTGGTGTAAGGGTAAAGGCGGTAAAGAGGGAGGCAAGAAGAGTAATGCTAATTACAAAGGCTAACTGTTTGAACATCACACCTACGATTCCTCCAAGAAACATCAAGGGAACAAAGATTACTATGGTAGTAAAGGTGGCAGCCATGACCGCCAACCCTACCTCTGAGGGAGCAAAGATAGAGGCTTCCCTTAATTTCTCACCTCTATCCCTATGCCTGGTGATATTATCCAGGATGACGATGGCATTATCCACCACCATTCCCATAGCGATGGCCAGACTGACCAGGGACATCACGTTGATGGTGTAGCCGCACAGATACAGGAAGATAAAGGCTATAATCAAAGAGAAGGGAATGGTCAATGCTATGATCAAGCTGGACCTTAATCGGCGAAGAAAGAACAGGGTAACCAGGATAACGAAGATCCCACCCCATATTACAGCTTGCCTTAGGTTATCAATGGTCCAGACTATGAGTTCGGAAGAATCTATTATGGGAATGATTTCTATATCTTCAGGAAGGACCCTTTCTAGTTTCTTAAGTTTCTCCTTGACTGCCCTGGTGATGTTTACGGTATTGCCACCGGTCATCTTCTGAACCATAAGTATCAGACCGTATTCTTTATTGGTGCGGGCGAACATAGTCTGCTCTTTAAAACTATCCTCAACCTTTGCCACATCTTTAAGATAGAGTAAGGTGCCTTCATGCTGGCCAATTACTACATCCCCTATTTCATCGGGGCTTTCAAACTCACCAGGCACCCGGATGATATATTCGGTCTTTCCTAATTTGAGGCTTCCTGCAGGAAGGGTTATATTCTCCCTGGCCAGAATCTGGACCACCTGCTGAATAGGTATGTGAAAGGCCTCCAAGCGTTCCCGATCGAAGTAGACGTTAATCTGTCTCCGGAGGCCACCCATTATCTTAACCGAGCCCACCCCGGGAACTGTTTTTAAGGGGTCAACAACCTGGTCATCGATGATATCGTACAACTTAAGGTAGCTCTCCCTGGCCTTTACCCCGCATATCAGGATGGGCATCATAGCAGTATTGAATTTGAAGACCACAGGTTTCTCTATATCGTCAGGCAGGTCCTTTTTGGCAAACTCAAGTTTGTCTCGTACATCATTAGAAGCCTCATCCAGGTCGCTTCCCCACTCGAACGTGCAGGTAACAATGGAGAGATTCTCTTTAGACTTGGAGGTAATTTTATCGAGGTTATTGGCGATAGAGAGGTTGTCCTCGATATATTTGGTAACCTTGGTCTCCACATCAGTGGCACCAGCCCCTGGATAGATGGTTATGACGCTGATGGCCGGCGGCTCTATCTCAGGCATCAGATCGATGGGAAGCCTGGTCAGGCAGATAGCCCCCAAGATAAGGATCCCCAGAAATATCATAGTGGTAGTAGTTGGACGTCTAACCCCAAACTCAGGTAGTCTCATATTTTTATTCGCCTCCTCTAACGATGTCTACTAAGGCGCCGTCCTTCAAGCCCTGGTGGCCGGTTATTACTACTAGCTCTCCTGCCTTCAGGCCGCTTACTACTTCCAGATTGTTACCTTCAGCCATCCCCAATAGTATTTTTCTCTTGCCGGCCTTGTCATCACGAATCACGAAACAATAGGTATTCTCACTTTCTTTTATTATGGCGTCTCGTAGGATAACAGGAGCTTGACTATGTTCTTCAACCACCACCCTTACCCTGGCAAACATGCCCGATTTTAATCTATGATCAGAATTGGGTATGTTTATCTCGGCTGGCGCTGTCCGTGATATTGTATCAATGACCGGGCTTACCTTAGAAACCTTTCCGGTGAAGACTTCGCCAGGATAGGCATCTACCTTGATGTGGGCTCCTTGTCCTTTAAAGACCTTCGGGAGGTCACGTTCGATAATCACAATCTGCACCAAAACTTCGTCCATGTTTACTATCAAGGCTACAGGGGTATTGGAGGAGACGCTCTCTCCTCTATCCAGGTAAACTCGTCCTACTATCCCATCGATAGGGGAATCCACAGGGGCCTCCTTGAATTTAAATCCGGTCTCATCCCGATCTATTAAAGCGATAATATCATCTTTCTTAATTTGATCACCCTCTTCCACTTTATTTTCTATCAGTTTGCCGGTCACCTCTGAATAGACGGTGGCCTCATCCTGGGCCTTTATATTGCCAGTGAAGGACAATATCTCTTTTAGATCTGCCTTCTCTACCCTGATTACCTCAACCGGTATCTTTATCTCTTTGACAGCCTCCTCTCGTCTTCCACATCCTACTAGACCAACCACCAGCAATAAAATCAAAGAAATTATTTTCCTCATCTGGCTTACCTCCATTTCATTCTAATCCGATAACAAGCTTCAGTCTCGCCTTTGCTATAGTATAATTATAGATACTCTGGGCATAGTTGACCTGGGCAGTGGATAAAGCAACCCTGGTATCTAAGAGATCTGTTTGGGAGCGTTTGCCCATACTGTATCTTGTCTCCATCACCTCGTAACACTCCTTTGCCCTCTCTACATTCTTAGTCTGTGAGGCAACCACTTCCTGAGCTGCTTTTAGGTTCAAGTAGGCATTTCCTACCTCTAACTTGATCTGCTCCCCAATCTTCTCCTTCATTAACTTGGTCTTAACTAATCTGGCTCTGGCTTGCTCAGCCTTGCCCTTGGCATCAAATCCATCGAAGAAAGGCAAGCTCACCTTAACGCTGGCTATCCAATAATCATCCCACTCATCTCTGGTAGGGGCAAATGAGGCCTCTTTGTTGATATAATCAGTGAAATTTAAGGAGATGCTAGGTTTATTTCCGGATTTGGCTATGGTGATCTCTGTCTCTCTCATCCCTTCCTGAGCCTTTAGCTCCTTCAGTTCCGGACGATTTGTAAGCGCCTTATTAGCTGCCTCAAAAGGATCCATTTCCAAAGGGTCGTATACAAGCTCACCCTGTAACTCTACCTCAGAAGTCAAGTCGAGTTTTAACAAGAACTTAAAGAGGTTTTTGGCTATATCTAACTGATTCTGAGCCTCTATCAGCTTGGGCTTAATCTCTGCCACCTCCACTTCTGCCCTCAAAACATCTGAGTGAGAGACCTTCCCGGCCTCATAGCGCTCCCTGGCTATCCTCAGGTGCTCTTCTGCCAAAGATAAAGTCTCCTCATAAATCCTGACAAACTCTTCAGCCAATAAACAGGAGTTGAAGGCCTCCTCTACTTTATAGCTTATTTCCTGTCGGGTCTTACGGGTTCTTTCTTCAGAGGCCCTTAAATTCAACCTGGATCGTTTAATAGTATTTGACACCCGCCCACTGGAAAAGAGAAGCTGGTCTATAGAAACAGAGGTCTCATAATTGTCATCGTAATAATTTGTTATATAGGGGTGATCCTCATAATGATAATGGCTTGCGTTGGCACTTAACTGAGGCCACACTTCTGAGTAGGCATCTTTAATTCCTCCCCTGGCCTCCTTTAACTCCTCCCCTCTGATAAGGATATCGAAATTATGCTTCAGGGCAATCTGGATACTTTCTTTTAAAGTTAGCCTCTGGATTTTCTTCTCGCCTCTTTGCTCAGCAAAAGAGGAGCTGCACAAGAAGGAAATCAAAATAAGCGCAATAATCTTTTCTCTTTTCTTTTGAAGCATATTATCCCTCCCCCAGGTTCTATGTTTTTGCTATCCCAGAGAAACAAATCCCCATAATAAGAGGGACCTGCTTTGTCAATGAGCGTTTCCCCCCTTCCAATAACCATATATAAATGAAGCCATTGAGTAGTTCACTTATGGCATAGACAGTTGGCCTGACATCCATCTTTCTTATCTGGCCTTTCTTTATTCCCTCTTTAAAGATCTCCTCTATCTTGTTTAGATAGGTAAAGTATTTCTTCATATACTTCCTCCTTACCCTCTCCTGGAATTCACTCTTCTCGTGGATCAAAATACTATAAAAATCCTTGTGCTTCTCAAAGAAACGCAGGTAAGCAGAAACAACCTTCTCTATTTTCACCAAAGGCGTATCCTCTTCTTTGAGCTGACCTAAGACCGCATCGGCCAGCTCATCCAACCCCTTATCAACTAAAGCAAAGAATAATCTCTCTTTTGTTGGGAAGTAGTTATAAATGGTCCCCTTCCCAACGTTTATCAGCTTTGCTATCTCATCTAGGTCTGTGCCATGAAATCCCTCTCTGGAGAAAACTTTCATGGCCGCACCTAATATCTCTTTTCTCCTTCTTTTCCTAATCTCTTTGCTTCTGGCTAAACGGTCGTACCTCATTTTTATCATCTCCTTTTATATGTTGACTGACGAGTCAGACTATATTCAATATAAAGTATACACAATGTTTTCCATTCTGTCAAGGGGGATTTTAAAATTTTAAAAAGCAAGGTCGCCGTTTTAGTGCGGGCTCGCCGAAGGCGAGGGGGCATGGCGACTGCGCAGGGGTGGGGGTGACTAAGGCGGTGTGTCCTGATGATGGAAGGCTCCATCACCAGGACACAAAGAGATAAGGTGTGTCTACAGCCTCTTAGCCATCAGTAGTGGGGCGGGAGTCCCCACGAAGGATGGCGGAAGTTTCCATCCCTAATATGTGGGCTGTAGTTTACATAATGATGTTATGTAAAAGCACCTATGTTCACCTTCAGTCGGTCACTCAGCACTAATTCCCCAGAGAAGTTCACCACGGCAGAGAATTAGTGCTGGGGGTATGTAACATAACTCAGAGTTATGTTACATAGACCGACGTGCTTTGAAGGTGAACGGTATCTCTTGTCCACCAAAGGCGGGCAACCGCCGGATCCATTTCGTCCTTATCGTTGGGAGAGAAGACCTGAGAGGAAAGTAAGGAGCGTAGTGGAGCATTATCTTATTAGGGTGCGTCTTTTATCTATGCCCGAAGGGGATAGATGAAAGTGCTATCTATTTTTGCAAGCGTGCGCGCAAAAACAGTTAGCAAGCACCCCTTGCTGTATGCGACCCGCCTGAGGCGGGAAGCATAGAGTGATAAGATATTACGGAATGCAGCGACGGGACAGTGGATTGGAGAAGGACAGAGCGACCGAAGTGAAGGCGGTGAGTGAGGGATGGGACATCAGTGCGAACTTTTCTTCTGGAGTGAAGCGAAGAAGAAAAGTGGCTATCTGAGCCGAAGGCTCAGTTAGCCAGCACGAACCTCTCCCCTGGAACAGGGGAGGGTGATGTGTCATCCGAACGGGACGCCGAAACGAGGGGAGCGAGCCCTTCATTTTTGCGAGGCCACCCTTTGGGGTGGCTGAGCTTTGAGTGAGTTAATGATTCTGCTTTGGCAGATTCATTATCTCACGGTATTGACCTCGAACACGCATCATCCTCTTGAGTGAAGACGAAAGAGATGATAGGTGTGAGGGTATGTTTGTCTGGTAGTATTTGCTTTTTAGGGTGGTGGAACTCCCAAGCCCACGGTTTTTGCCCCTACGAGACACTCCACGTTTTTGGTGGAGTGGGCGTGGGGGCAGTGGGCTGGAGATGCCTGCTACAGGATGGGGGAGGAAGGCGGAGGGTAAGGAACTTGACACTGAACCAAGTGGAGATGTGGCTCTGGGGCGAAGCCCCAGATTAGCCACAGCGGAACGTATGAGACTGAGAAACAAGACTTGGCACTGGGAGACTAAGGGAAAGACTTAGCACTGGAGTAGAGTGAAGGAGGCGGAAGCCGACTTCACAGGTATGAGTGGAGAAAAGACTTCGGCGCTGGATTTTTCCCCAGCGGGGGCGTGTTTGCTTGCCCCCGCACAGACCCGACTGTGCCTGCCTGATTCCTTATTAACCGTTGAGCGCTGGCATAACTGATTGACTTAGCCTGGGAACAGCACGGCCTCTGCATTAAAGGACATTACCCAGGACATTGCCTGGGAGAATGACTTTAGCATTGCCCAGGACTCTGCTTGCTGGGAAACCACCCAGGACAATGACTGCAAGATTGACATTGCCTCGCCCGAAGACTCTGCTTTATTTATTGCGAGGGAGACCGCCTTGCGGGCGACCGAGCTTGGGAGGTTTGGGATAAGGAGATTCCCTGGATGGGTGGAGTTAGCCAGGGCATACACATTTCAGTTTATAGAGGAGAGAAGACAGGTCATATGATATGGACAGGGTCGAGAAAAGGCCATATACGGCAAATTTGAGGGGGTTTTTATGGCCGGCGGGGATGAAATTCTAATTTTCTATCTAATCGTGGAGATATGACCTGGCGCTGCGGTTTGACAAAAACGATATCTTTGGCCGGTCTTAATTCTTCTTCAAAAGCTGTCAGATCGTGAGTGTCCCAGAACTCAGCAATTTCCTCATCTGTTTTAAATTTAGGAATCCTGGCCATAGTTATTTTCTTCTTTTGTAACTTCCTCTGGAGATATTCGTTTGATTTCGTTGATATCGTCAAAGTGTTTATCGGTTGAGCAGATGAGTTTAATGTCATTGGTCAACATGGTAGCAATGTGGATGGCGTCTCTTGCCTCAATGTTAGGATACTTTTCCAAAAAGGTTGCGGCCATGTTGACTTCTTTGATGGTCACCGGGAAGATGTCCGATACAAGCTCCCTGAATTCATGGAGCATTTTTACCCCCTTGGCTCTCTCCTTGGTGTGGCAGTGTCTGTGCAGAATTTCCTGGAGGACCTCAGCGCTACTGACGGTCTGGATTTCTCCTTTTGCCATGGCCATTATGACTTGAGCACAGGGCTTTTTATTGGGGTGCGGCTTGCCGGCAGCGTAGATGGGGATATTTGTGTCGATAAAAACTGGCTTCATGACTCAATTGCTCCTTTGATGATCTGTCTTTCTATCTTTCTCCAGGTGCCGGTGCTCACGTTGAGGTTGATGAGCCTTTTGGCTGAAGCCATTCTTTTCTTTATTGTTTCTGGTCCATAGACTTTGTCCACGGCCTCTCTTACCAGCTCCCCGATAGAGGTATGAGCTTCCGCTGAAAGGACATGAAGTTTACTATATTGCTCTGGAGAAAATAGAATCTGTGCCCTTCTTGTCAATGTAGACATAGCCAATCACCTCCTACACATATAATATACCACTTGTGCATATCCATGTCAAGGGGTTTGTTTGCTTTTTCTCTTTTTGCTAAATCCTGGAGAGAAGTTTTTTGCTTGGATTGAAGTCTATATCTTTTTTGGCGGGGCGGGTTTCTATTTTGCCGGTGATGAAGTTACGATATTTTCTTGGCGGACGAAGCACTTTTTTGAAACTACCGAATCCACGGAAGTATACACGCTTGCCTTTTGCTAAGTCCCGGGAGATTCTTCCAAAAAAGAATTTGAGTATTCGCTCGGATTCTTCATGGTTGTGGATGAATTTACGAGATATCTCAGCAGCATATTTCTGGTAATTGTACCCTGCCTCACTCACTTCTTTCTCTTCTCCAGGAGTTCTTGTCCATATGCTTTTACCTGGTTACTTAGTTCGGCCAGGTCAATGATGCTGAGTTGTTTGATTTTCTCCATGAGTTCTTCTATGGTCATGGGGGCCCGGCGGAAGACTTCTTCAGAGGCTTTTTCTATGTCTCGTTCCAGGACGGTCTTACGGTCGTCTTCTTTTGCTAACTGGGCAGCTCTTTGAATTACTTTCAAGCTCATCTCGTTAAGGCTTGTTTTGTAAGACTGAATAGCATCTGCGCCGATGCGCAGGCCTGTTTCTTCTGTGAAGAATTCTTTTATTGATCTGGTGCTGGTGATATCTTTGGCAAACGCTAAAAGGGAAGAGGCTAAAACAACCACCACCAAACATAGAATTACTTTCGCTTGTAGCCCTAAAGGGCGTCCTGTGGACAGCACTCTTACGTGTTTCATGACGGCTCCTTTCTTTATTCGGTACTAAGCCCTAATATGATTTGTATTAACTGGTTTAAGCTTTGCCAGAGTTCTTCAACGGTATTGGCTCGGCGGATGATTTCTGGATCTCCTACATAGGGTGTGGCCACTCCTATGATTTTTTGTCTGAGACGCTCAAAGGGGACGCTGTCTGATTCAAAGCCGTAGGCGGTACCGTGGATACCACCTGTTTTCTTTAGCCAGTTTTTGTTTATGACCTCTTTGCCTTTGGGCAAGGGAAATTTGGCCAGTTCTATTTCTTCTTCGGTGAGGATGCCTGGCAAGATGATGTCTATGGATTTGATATTTTTCATGCCGTAGAATTTCAGGTTGCGGGTAACGCTGTCTCGAATTATCCAGCCGGCGGGATCGTAGTCCACTACGAAAATCAGGTACATTGATTTTCTGATGTCTATATTTTTTTCTTTGTAATCGTCAGCAAGATATTCCATGCTGAGAAGGGATGGCTGGCCGCCTAAGGTCAGAATGGTGCAGTTCAGGTCTTTGGCAATCTTTTCTAGGACAGCATATTTGCCGTGTTTCTCTCCAATGAGAAGGACATGCCAGTTTTTGTCAATCTTCACTGTGCCGGCATTGTTGTTGAGGAATCCCATGTCTTTGTAGCGCATGATGTCTCTTTCCCGCACCAGGTCAACGAGAACTTGGTGGAGTATCCTGTATTGGGTTTTGTCGTCCACAAGAGACCCAGTCCTGGCAAACACGGGTTTGATGTGGGTATACCAGAAAGTGCGGATGATGCCCTGGATGGGTTCTATCTCGCCTTTGCGGATTTGTTCTCGGACTTGCCAGACAATGTTTTTTGTGGCCAAGGTGAGGTTGATGGGATATTTCTTCCCAGGGCCGAATTCTTGTATCAGCCATTCTTTACTCTGCAGGTGGATGGGGATGTCATAGGTTCTTATGCCTTCAGCGCGAAGGATTTCTTCTTTGGTGAGTTCTGCCTGGAGGGAAAATGTTAAGGCAAAGAGGCATAGAAAAGTGACCAGGAGCGGTTTTAAGGGCTTTAATTTTTGGGGTGAAGGGTTTGGTATAGGCTTAGCTCGTATTTTGCCAGATAAGGCTTCCTTGGTTGAGATATGGGCTGATTTTCTCATATCCTAAACCCTTATTTTGGCTAAAAATGCTAATTCGTTCAAAATGAGCGTTCTAGACGGGCTGATGGGCTTGAAACTCTCATCTTGAGCGCTTCAGACCCTTTTTCTGGATATGATTTTATGTTACTTGAAGTGGTTAGTCAAGGAAATTATTCAAGGAAGGGTTTACGTAGAGATACTAACAGTATGTTAGGACCGTTGGTTTTTAGCGAGCTGCCACGGAAATCCCTATATGGGAATTTGAGCAGGTAAAAGGGGCAAAATCAAGGGAAAAATGAAAAGTCGATAATTTTGAGTTTTAGGGTGAGGAGGTTGGCTCTAAGTCAAAAGTTTTGCTCTAGAAGGACTTTTTAGGGGTATTGAGAATGGGGCTCTGAAGGTGGGGTTTTTCTGCACTTTCAGGGGGGCGGACGTCTCCGCATCTACGTCATATCTGAAAACTTATTTATTTTTTGTTGCTTATGACCTTGACGGTGGTCTTTTTGAGGTCGCTGATCAGGATAAGACGGGTGTTGCCTTCTTGGTCTTCGATTACGGCCCTGGAGAGGCCGAACCCTTTCAAGGTGCCTTTTAGCAACTCTCCCTGGACTTTGGCCTCAATGGTGCTTCCCCGGCGCAGGCCAGGATTTAGCATAAAGGAAAGAGCAGCCCAGATGTTACTGATGGTCTCTTTAGCCGCTAAGCCTACTCCTCCTAATATGGCTATTGAGACCAAACCCCAGATGGTTTTTGTAGTTATCTGTTCCATAGCAAATTTTTAGACTAATTTTACTTACTCAATTTGGTCAAAATATCCAATCAATCTCCTGGCTTTGTCTTTATCTCTAAGAAGTAATGAGGCCTCGTTGTTATATCTTAACCCATCAAATGAATAATTGTGGCTTCCTACGATAATTGTCTCTTTATCTATGACCAAAACCTTATTGTGGGTTCTCTTCTCGGGACTGTCAAACCGCACATTTATGCCGGCCTGCTTCAGCTTCTCGTATGCCTCCTGGTTCTTCGGCCCTTCCTCATCCGTATATTCAGGCTTGGGATAATCCAGGATCACATGGACACTAACCCCTCTTTTTTGGGCATCTATGAGGTCTTTAAATATCCGGTTAGGATATGCATCCTGATAATCATAAAGAAGAAATAGATAAGCAATAAGATAAATTGACTCCCTGGCTTTCCGGATCTCCCTATGAGCAACCTGGAAGTATTCCTCGTTTAAGATGAGCTTGCTATGGGACCTTGTAGTGGCACATCCTAAGAAAGTAGTGCCTATTATCAAAACTAAGGCTACCCATCTTCTCATTTACGCCTCTCCCCCCACTTGGCCCCTTCTGAAACTATACTATTCCAGGCAAATCCAAAGCCAAAGGCAAGACAGAATAACTTGAT
>JAUWHM010000045.1 GCA_030605915.1 Nitrospirota bacterium
ACTGGTAAATCCATTTCCTGAAAATGCTTATGGTATAAATGAAGCTACTATAGAGCCCCCACTGGGCTTGGGATATATAGCCACAGTCTTAAAGGATGCCAATTGTGATGTACAAATAATTGATGCAAACGTGCTGGGAATGCGTGCCTCTGACGTAGTGGATTTGGCAGGCAAGGTCAGACCTGATATGGTGGGAATTTCAACAAATATAGTTACATGCCTGAGCAGCTTTAAGCTTGTAAAACTACTCCGTGAGAGGTTGGAAAAATGTCAGATAATCATTGGAGGTCCTTATCCGACCTCACTTCCGGAATATAATCTTCAGAATTCTGATGCTGATGCAGTAGTAATTGGTGAAGGGAAACGAACCGCAAAAGAAATCGTTGAAAATATCCAGGAGGGTAGACATCCTTATAAAGGCGTGGCCGGAGTGGCTTTCAAGGAGGATGGCCGTATAATTAAAAATGAGCCCCGCAGGCTTATTGAAGATATTGATAAAATAAGATTCCCTGCTTATCATCTGTTTCCTGATATCAGAAAATATAAAAGCAGAGCTAGACAAACACCTGTGGCATCAATTATTACCAGCAGGGGATGTCCATACCAATGCGTTTATTGTAATAAAGGTGTATTTGGAAGCAGAATGCGGATGCGTTCAGCAGAAAATGTCATAGAGGAAATTGATTATTTTGTAAAAGAGTATAAGGTGCGCCAAATTGATATATTGGATGATAATTTTACGGCTAACATGAACCATGCTGAAAGAATAGTTGATTTGTTGATCAAGAAGAGATATAACTTAGCCATCAATATTCAAAACGGGGTCAGGGCTGACAGATTAAACCAATCCCTTATAAAAAAGATGAGGGAAGCCGGGGTATTTAAACTCGGTTTTGGAGTGGAGTCTGGCGATGAAAATATTTTGAGGTTAATCAAAAAGAATTTAAATCTGGAGCAAGTTATAAAAGTAACCGACTGGGCTAAGAGGGAAGGTATTACCGTATACGGTAATTTTATGATTGGACTACCCGGCGATACACCGGAGTCAATGGAAAAAACCATAGATTTTTCAATAAAAATGAACCCTGATGTGGCCAATTTTATGATTGCCATACCGTTTCCAGGAACAGAATTATATGATTGGGTGTCTGAAAAAGGTCGGTTTCTTATAGACACTTATGCCGGTGTAGATGCTGGCTTTTACGGGGGCCAGGTATTTTTTGAAATGGGGCAAACCACCTCCGAATTGGTATTAAAATATTATAAAAAAGCATACCGGAAGTTTTATTTCAGGCTG
This sequence comes from Nitrospirota bacterium, assembly GCA_030605915.1. Taxonomy (GTDB): domain Bacteria; phylum NPL-UPA2; class NPL-UPA2; order NPL-UPA2; family JAGMAN01; genus JAGMAN01. The sequence continues at coordinate 1,298 of JAUWHM010000045.1, forward strand.
ACAAAAACATGTGATTTACTCAGAAGTGTGAAATCATATTCGGAGTTAAAATGGATTTTGAGCGCTGTATTCAAGAATATAGGCTCTATTTTTAAATAAAGAAAGAGAATTATTGAGGTGTGAAAAGAGCGTGTTCCATTAATTATGCAACAGCTAATAAGAGGTGACTGTTGAAGAAGACGATTAGCATTATTATTCCGGCAAGGGATGAAGAAGGAAACATTGGTTTAGTTTTGACTGATTTGAGAAAAACGATTGATAGTCTTAAGGAAAAGTATGATTTTGAGATTATCGTGGTTGATGATCATTCCCGGGATGAAACAGCAAGGGTAGCAAAGGAATTTGGGGATATTGTGATTAGAAATGAAGCAAGTTCTGGCAAAGGAAATGCCTTAAGATGCGGATTCCAGAAAGCTGGTGGCCAAATTTTTATTATGATGGATGCTGACTATTCTCATCGGGCTGAGGAAGTGCCTGCTTTTCTAAGAGCAATTGAGAGGGGAGCAGGATTGGTGATTGGTTCTCGAGCTCTTGGAGGCAGTGAAGAGTATACAGCTATTAGAACCATTGGCAATATATTTCTTACTGGATGTGTCAATCTATTTCTCGGTACAAAATTGACAGATTCTCTCAATGGATATAAAGGATTTAGAAGAGAGGTATTTACTAAAAGTTCCTATGATTCAGAATCTTTTGAAATAGAGATTGAGCTTATTGCTAATGCCATGAGAGTGGGAGTGGAGATAGTAGAGATAGCCAGCAGGGAAAGGGCAAGAAAGGAAGGGAGGTCAAAATCAAGCGTGGTGATACACGGGACGAAGTTCCTCTTGCGAGTAATAAAAGAGGGCATGCGTTATAGATTCCACAGGAACTATTGGGCGAAAGAAAGAGATGCTTGAGAAAGTCCGGCAGTTATCAAAGAAAGAAGGTTCCTGTATGAGTGAGATAAGGGTTCTTCATATCATAACTAGACTCATCTTAGGTGGGGCGCAGGAGAATACTATTTTGACGGTGGAGGGGTTGAGGAGAAAGGAATATGAGGTGGACTTAGCTACCGGGCCGGCTATTGGACCGGAAGGGAGTTTAGTAGAGGAAGCAAGGGCTAAGGGGATCAACTTAATTATGGTTCCGGAGATGAGGCGGCAAATTAACCCCTGGCGGGATTTCTTGACATTCATCAAATTATATCGGTTGATTAAGAGGGGGAATTATGATATAGTCCATACACATAGTACTAAGGCGGGGATCTTAGGAAGGCTGGCTGCCAAACTGGCTGGGATTAAGGTGATAATTCATACCATTCATGGATTACCTTTCCATGAATATCAGCCTAAATGGATAAACCGTTTTTATATACTTTGCGAAAGATTGGCGGGCATTTTCACGCATAAATTGATTACTGTGGCTCAGGTGATGACCGAGAAAGCCCTAACTGCTAAGATTGCTCCGAGGGAGAAGTTTGTTACCATTTATAGTGGGATGGAGCTGGATAAGTTCTTAGGGCCAGAAGTTGAGCCTGCGGATGAAAGAAAGCAGGTGGAGATAGGGCCCGGCGTGGAAGTGGCTAAAAAGAGAAGAGAGTTAGGGATAGAAGAGGATGCTCTCGTGGTGGGTAAGGTAGCCCGGCTATTTCATTTGAAGGGGCACAAGTATCTGTTGGAGGCAGCAGCACAGGTAGTGAAGGTTTATCCAAAAGTAAGATTTCTCTTAGTGGGTGATGGAATCTTGAGGGAGAGCCTGGAGGGGCAAGCGCAGGATTTGGGCATAGGAGAAAATGTGCTCTTTACTGGACTGGTGCCCAAGGAAGAGATTCCGGGACTGTTAGCGGTAATGGACGTTGTCGTCCATACCTCCTTGCGGGAAGGATTGGCCCGGGTATTGCCCCAGGCCTTAGCTTCTGAAAGGCCGGTTATCTCCTTTGACATTGATGGGGCCCGGGAGGTAGTCAGAGATGGGGAAACCGGATATTTAGTTCCGGCCAGGGACTCAAGGAAATTAGCTGAGGCAATAATAGGACTTTTAGGAGATAAAGGAACAGCAAGGAGAATGGGCGAGTCCGGGAGGAGATTAGTTGATCCGGATTTTAGAGTTGAGGTGATGGTGGAAAGAATCGCTCACCTTTACGAGGAACTCTTTAAAAGTAAGGTGGTAGGTAATAGGTGATAGGTTGTAGGATGGAAAAGAGGTGAGATGAAAGCTTTGATTACTGGTGGAGCTGGATTTATTGGCTCGCATCTGTGTGAGGAACTTTTGGGAAGACGGGACGAGGTCACCGTTATAGATGACTTATCTACCGGGCGCAGGGAGAATATCCAGCATTTGGAGGGCAACAAGAATTTTAAGTTTGTTTATGGCACTATCTTGAATAGAGAAGCAATGGAGGACTTAGTTGATGAATGTGACATTGTTTATCATTTAGCGGCTGCCGTGGGAGTAAAATTTATCATTGACCATCCACTTAAGTCTATGCAGACAAATGTGAGGGGAACGGAGATACTATTAGAATTAGCCAGTAAAGGCAAGAAGAAAGTGCTCTTTACCTCTAGCTCTGAGATATATGGGAAGAAAGAGAATGGTCTTTTTAAGGAAGAAGATGACCGGGTATTGGGGACGACCACTATAAGCAGGTGGAGTTATTCCTGCACCAAGGCCTTAGATGAATTTCTGGCCCTGGCTTACTATCGGGAGAAAGGTTTGCCAGTGGTCATCGTGCGGCTCTTCAATACCTGTGGATTCCGACAGACGGGAAGGTATGGGATGGTCATTCCCCGTTTTATAAGACAGGCACTGAATGGAGAACCAATAACTGTTTATGGTGATGGTAAGCAGACCCGAAGTTTCACCTATGTCACCGATGCGGTAAAAGCTATGGCTGAACTGGCCAATCATCCGAAGGCAGTAGGGGAGATCTTTAATTTGGGTAGCGGAGAAGGAATCACCATATCCGGCTTAGCTAAGAAGATAAAAGAGTTATCCAATAGCCAATCAGAGATCGTTTATATTCCTTATGAAGAGGCTTATCAGAAGGGATTTGAAGATATGAGGCATCGGGTGCCGGATATCAGTAAGGTGCGTAACCTGATTAGCTACTGGCCGCAGGTGAAGTTAGATGATATGCTAAGGGAAATCATCGAGTCAGTTAAGAAAGTTCGTTGAGTGCGGGTTCGATAAATCGAACCCCTACAAGCTCGCAATGACGTAGTTCACTAAATATTTACTGGGATATTAACTTATGTGGAACTGGGTCTATATCTACATATTTTGTTTTTCTCTTATCCTCTCTCTTGCCTTTACTCCCTTAATCCGAAAGGTGGCCATTAGATTCTCTCTCTTAGACAGGCCACAGGAAAGGAAACTGCACCTGAAGGATAAGCCGCTTCTGGGAGGAGTGGCCATCTATTTAGCCTTTACCCTGACCATACTAATTAATGTAGCCGTGGTAGCTCTCTTGAGGCAGAAACCAGAGTTAATGAACCTGTTGCCGGAAGCGATTGGAGAACGCTTAGCAGGAGTTGCCATTACCCACCAAAGGCTCTTAGCCATTCTCTTGGGAGGCACTTTTATCCTCGTATTGGGGCTATTAGATGACCTTAAAGAGGTATCCCCCAAGGTTAAATTGGCGGGACAGCTTCTGATTAGCCTCCTTTTAATTCTCTTTGGAATTAAGGTGACCTTATTCCTGCCCCCTTTTTTGGGTATGCTTATTACTATTATCTGGGTGGTAGGAATTACCAACTCCCTGAACCTATTGGACAACATGGATGGTCTGGCCGCTGGAGTGGCAGCCATCGCCTCGGCTATCTTCTTCTCAGTAGCCTTACAGCAAGGACAGTTCTTTGTTAGTGCCATACTCTTGGCCTTTACCGGGAGCCTCCTGGGCTTCCTCCCCTATAATTTCCATCCAGCTACTATCTTCATGGGGGATGCCGGAAGCATGTTCATTGGCTTTATCCTGGCTACCTTGACTGTACTTAGCATCTATTATACAGAAGCCAGCCCAACACTACTTCCTCTGATTATGCCTATTCTTATCTTAGGAGTTCCCCTTTTTGATACCTTCTCAGTTATCCTCATAAGGTGGAGGAAAGGGGATCCCATCTTCGCCGCTGACCGGAGACATTTCTCCCACCGCTTAGTTAGTTTGGGACTGACTCAGAGGCAGGCTGTCCTTCTGGTCTATCTTACTACTTTCTGTGTTGGTATTAATGCTATTCTGCTTAAGGCGGTGAAAATAGCGGGGGGAGTGGTCATATTGGTCCAGGCCCTGGCCATCTTCGGACTGATCATCTTCCTGGAGGTGGCGGGAAGGAAGGGTAATGAGGGAAAGAATAAATAAATCCCGCACCTTTCTGGGGGGGTATTAAAAAGGTGGGGGGTAAAGGCAGAAAGATATCAGGGCGGAGAGTTACCTCCCTCATAATCTTCTCAGGATTGCTCATTCTCATCTTCTTCCGACCACTCATCTCGGGGATAACCTGGAGGTGGTCAAATACTTATTTCCAGCTCTTAATTCTCTTCCTCCTCAGCGTCTGGCTCCTGCCCATGGTAATTGAAGGGAGGATAAGCTTCCTTAAAACTCCCCTGGACCTTCCTATTTTAGCCTTCTCTCTGATCCTAATCACATCTACTATTAGAACTGTTCATCGCCATGTTAGCCTTGATCAGTTCTACCAACTGATGAGTTATCCACTCCTTTACTATTTGCTCATTAACATTCTTCGGGAAAGGAAAGAAATAAGAGTAGTGCTGTCAACCATCCTAACAGTTGCCATTTTAGTGAGTCTCTACGGTATCTACCAGAACTACATCGCTTTAGAGGAGACCCGGGAGTGGGTGCGGATGTACCATCCTGGCCAGTTTTCATCCCAATTTATGTCGCGCCTGGGGACAGACAAGGTCTTCTCCACCTTCGTCTTTCCACCTGCCCTGGCCGGATACCTTTGTTTAGTCCTCCCCTTAGCCCTCTGCTTCCTCATTTATGGTCAAGCTAAGTGGATGAGAACATTGTCGGGGCTTACCTTAGTCAGCGGTGGATTATGCCTATACTTCACTTATTCAAAGGGAGGTTGGGTAAGCCTTTTTCTTTCTATAATTCTTCTCTTCGCCGTCATTTTCTGGAATAAAATTTGGAAATACCGCTATTTATTTCTTATCCTTCTTCTCATCCTGATTATCCCCTTTCTTTTCCCAGCCATTAGAGAATTTTCACTTGAGCACGAACCTTTCATTCACCTGCAGGGCTTCTTTGACTCGCTAACTGTCCGGGTTGATTACTGGAAGGCTGGATTGGGTATGCTCAGGGATTACCCCGTTTTAGGTTCCGGCCTGGGGACCTTCGGAACACTTTATGCTAAGTATAAACTTCCTCAGGCTGAGGAGACACAGTTAGCCCATAATAATTATCTGCAGGTTTGGACTGAGATGGGAATCTTAGGAATAGTCTCCTTCCTCTGGCTCTGGATAGTTTTTCTAAAGGAAGGATGGAAACTTATTAACAGGTTACGGGTTACTAGTTACCGGTTACCAGCTGCGGTAGTCATTGGCTGTTATGCAGGCGTGGTGGCTTTTTTGATTCATAGTTTAGTAGATTTCGACCTCTATGTTCCTGGCATAGCCATGAATGTCTGGCTGTTTTTAGGATTGATAACAAGCTATGGAGAAGGCAGAGAACAGTGGAAATTAAAACTCTCTGCCCATGGGAAAATAGTTGGATCTCTAATAATTGTATTAGCCATGGCGGCGGCCATGGTAATGGTAACCAAGCCCATGCTGGCTGAAAGCCATTTTTCTATGGCTAATAATTACCTGCAGGCTGAGCGGGAGTTGCCAAAGGCCAGTTACCACCAGTTGAAGGAGGCTATCAGCAGTCAAAGTTTTCCATTGAAAGGTCTTCTTTACCAGGGAAGGGTTGCCCAGTTCAGCCAGGAAGACCTGCAAAGAGCGGCTACTGAATTGGGGGTTCAACCGGAGAGTCTAAAATCTATGAACGAAATGGCAAAATTACTTTATTGGGTGTTCCTGATAAAGGCGGAGGAAGAATTGAGACAGGCTATAGCTTTCAATCCCAGGAATGGCACCTATCACTATCAATTGGGCAACCTCTATGAGAAGAGGGGCCTGAGGAAGCCTGAGGGAAAGCCGTGGCTAAATATGGCCATAGCAGAGTATGAAAAAGCCATTAAACGCAATACCTTTATGCCCCACTATCACAGCACCTTAGGATGGATACTCTGGAGGACTAAGGGTCAGAATAGGGCCATTACTAATAGAGCCATTTCTGAGTTCGAGGAGGCAGCTCTATGCTACCCGACCAAGGCTCATTATCGCGGTCTCCTTGGCAGGGTATACGAGCTTGCCGGGAGGAAGGAAGAAGCGATAGGGGAGTATAAGAAAGCTCTGGAACTGGACCCAGACCTAAAAGATCCAGCCGTAAAGGAGGTCACGATTTGGCTAAAAAAGTTAAGCCAGTAAGAATATCAAAACTACAAAGGCGGATGGAAAAAGAAAGCATTGAAGCCTTCTTGATTACCAATTTAGAGAATCTCCACTACCTCAGCGGCTTCGGGGGAACGGCTGGCGCTTTGCTGGTGACGGCGAAGGAGCAAGTCTTAATAGCAGATTTTCGTTATCTCCAGCAAGCTAAGGAGGAAGCTTCGGAATTTAAGTTAATCAAGATGGAAGATTCTTTGCCTGAGGCTTTAGCCAAATTATTGAAAAGGCTGAATATCAGAAGGCTCTCCTTTGAGGAGGACTCAGTCATCTTCCATCAGTATCGAGTTCTCAAGGCTAAGCTCAAAGGACTTGAACTTATCCCGGTGAAGGACCTGGTGAAGGAAATGAGATTGATTAAAGGTCCCTCGGAGATAGCAAAGCTTGAGAGAGCAGTGCAGATCGCTGACAAAGCTTTTGGTCATATTTTGAAAGAACTGAGGCCTGGACTGGAGGAGCGAGAGGTGGCTGCTCATTTAGAGTATTTGATGCGTAGACTGGGGGCGGATAGAGCCGCCTTTGGGACGATTGTTGCCTCTGGCCACAGGTCTTCACTTCCCCATGCTAAGCCTCTTAGAAAGAAAATAAAGGAAGGAGAAATTATCTTAATTGATATGGGGGCCGTTTACCAGGGGTACCATTCTGACTTGACAAGAACACTCGTTTTAGGTAGAATACGAGCCAAGCAGAGAAGAATCTATGAGATAGTTCTTAGAGCTCAGCGCAGAGCAATTAAACATATTCGGCCTAAGGTTAAAGCATCATCTATAGATTCACTGGCCCGAGACCTCATCCAGCGAGATGGCTATGGAAAGTATTTTGGTCATGGTCTTGGTCATGGTTTGGGGATGAGAATTCATGAAGAACCAGGGCTCAGGGCTAATAACGACCAGTTGCTCCAGAAAGGAATGGTCTTCACGGTAGAGCCAGCCATCTATCTCCCCGAATGGGGAGGAGTGAGAATAGAAGATGTAGTGATGGTGACTGAGGATGGCTGTCGGGTCCTCAGTCAAGCACCGAACGGTTTAGAAATTGAGCAGAATGAAGTTCCGGCATAGCCATTCGCTCATTCTCGGCACGCTCCATGCAAGATATATATCTCCTTATAGGCATAGTCTTTCTTGGGAGCGTGCCTCCGAGGGCTTTCTTGCCGCTTATAGTCTCTTAACACGCGGCGGCAAGAAAAAATCCGCTCATGGCTACGGCCGAACCTTCATGTAAAGTAAGCATTGAGAGAAATGATTTCTACGGCTGATTTCAAAACGGGAATGACTATCGAACTAAATGATAAATTATATGAAATCATCTCCTTCCAACATGCTAAGTTAGGTAGGGGAGGAGCCTATGTCAAGACCAAATTGAAGGAACTTAAGAGCGACTATGTTTCTGATAAGACCTTCCGGGCGGGAGAGAAAGTAAACCAGGCTATCTTAGAAGAGAAGAAAATAGAATATCTCTATCGGGAGGATAATCTATTCTACTTCATGGATGTGGCTAATTATGAGCAGTTGACTGTAAGTGAGGCTGAGATGGGAGAGGCAGTGAAATATTTGAAGGAGAACATAGTCGTTGAAGCCTTAATGCATGGAGGGAGTTTGGTGGGGGTGAAACTCCCTCTCTTCGTTAAACTGACTGTGGCTGAGACTGAACCCGGCCTTCGGGGAGATACAGCTAGTGGAGGGTCAAAGCCAGCTACCCTGGAGACCGGAGCAGTGCTCCAGGTGCCCCTATTTATAAATAAGGGAGACTTAGTTCGAGTTAACACCCACACTGGGGAATATATGGAGAGGGGCTGAAAAATGAATTTAAAGGAATTGAAGGAAATCATTGCCATCTTTGAAGAAGCTGATATCAGCGAACTTGATCTGGAGAGAGAAGAGGTTAAGATAAGATTAAGGAAGGGACGTGCCCCTGAGGTGGTAGGTGCTCCTCAGCCAGCAGGGGAGGCAGTCGTTCAAAGAGTCGTCCCTGCCCTCTCCGAAGAGGCTAAGAAAGAGGAGGAGAAGGGCTTGGTGGAGATATCCTCCCCCATGGTGGGAACTTTCTATCGAACCCCTTCTCCCGAGGCCAAGCCCTTCGTAGAGGAGGGAGATGAGATAAAGGAAGGTCAGGTCATCTGCATCATCGAGGCTATGAAGTTGATGAATGAGATAAAGGCGGAGATAAAAGGGAGAATTGCTAAGATATTAGTGGAGAACGGTCACCCGGTGGAGTATGGCCAACCACTGTTTTTGGTAGCCCTCGCTCCGCTCGGGACAACCAGGTAGGCAACCCTGAGCGCAGCGAACGGGTAGAGCCACATTAATTATGTTCAGTAAAATTCTCATTGCCAATCGAGGCGAGATAGCCCTGCGGATAATCAGGGCCTGTAAGGAGCTGGAGATAAAGACGGTAGCTGTCCATTCGGAGGTGGATAGGGACTCACTTCATGTACGCTATGCCGATGAGGACATCTGCATTGGCCGGGGAGAAAGTTCGGCCAGTTATCTGAACATACCCAGCATCATCAGTGCGGCTGAAATCACTGATGTGGAGGCCATTCATCCTGGCTACGGTTTTTTAGCTGAGAACGCTCACTTTGCTGAAATCTGTGAGTCCTGCCGGATAAAGTTCATTGGTCCCCGGCCGGAAGTGATAAGAAAGATGGGAGATAAAGCCTTGGCTCGGGAGACCATGCAGAGAAGTGGACTTCCCATTATTCCCGGTAGTTCCGGCATAGTAAAGGATAAGAAGAAATCTGTGGAGATTGCATCCCAGATTGGCTACCCGGTTATCAACACGGCAGCCGGCGGGGGTGGGGGAAGGGGGATGAGAATTGCCCACAATGAGGTGAGCCTGGTCAACGCTTTCTTCATGGCTCAGGCTGAGGCAGAATCAGCTTTCGGGAGGGCAGATGTTTACTTAGAGAAATATATTGAGAGCCCCCGCCACATTGAATTCCAGATATTAGCCGATGAACATGGAAACATTATTCACTTAGGAGAAAGGGATTGCACAATTCAGCGGCGTTATCAGAAGCTCATTGAGGAATCTCCTTCCCCTGCCGTTGACGAAAAGCTTAGAAGAAAAATAGGCGAACTGGCTCTAAGCGGAGCTCGATCGGTAAACTATACCAGCTTAGGAACAATGGAGTTTCTCTTAGATAAGGACAGGAATTTCTATTTTCTGGAGATGAATACTCGACTTCAAGTAGAACACTCGGTAACGGAATTGGTCACCGGTATAGATTTAGTCAAGGAACAGATTAGATTGGCCAGTGGAGAAGAGTTAGGATATGGCCAGGAGGATGTTGAATGGCGGGGTTCATCCATTGAGTGCCGGATTAATGCCGAGGACCCGGATGATAATTTCTCTCCCTGCCCGGGAAAAATAACTGCTTGTAACATGCCCGGTGGACCAGGCGTGAGAGTTGATACCCACGTCTATCCGGAATATGTCATCCCTCCCTTATACGATTCCCTGATCGCCAAGCTGACTACGCATGGGAGGACCAGGGAGGAAAGCATTCGGCGCATGAGACGGGCCCTAGAGGAGTGTGTCATTGAGGGAGTAAAGACGACAATTCCTTTTCACCGGGCTATTCTGTCTAATTCTGACTTCATAGATGGAGACTTTTCCACTGACTTTGTAGAACATTTATTGGCCAGAGGAGAGTAAGGGTAAAAAGAAAGGAGGAAAAGATGAGAGGGTTAAGCACAGCTTTTTCTATTGTGGTTCTGGTTGCTCTTGGGGCATATCTAATCTGTGTGGCTATGGGGGTCAGCTCCATCGATCAAATCACCAACTTCATTAAGCTGCTGGAAGAAAGAAAGGTGATTACGGTCATAGCAGGGATTGTCTTGTTACTGATAGGCTTCTCACTTATCTACTTAGCTCTGAGGAAGTTTACCCGGGAGCCATCAATGGCCTTCCAGAATCCAGAAGGGGAAGTTAGAGTCACCTTCGATGCCATTGAGGACTTCGTCAGGAGATTGGGAGGAAGACTGGAAGAGGTAAAGGAGATGCACCCCGAGGTGATAGTCACTAAAGAGGGATTAGAGATTCATAACCGGATTACGCTGGGGCCAAATCTGAGTATTCCCGAAGCCAGTAGCAGGATACAGGAGACCATCAAGAAATATGTGGAGGATGTCTTAGGGATAAGGGACATCGTGGCCATTAAGGTTCTGGTAACCAAAATTGCTCACGAAGAGGTAAAGAAGAAAGAGGAAGAAGTGAAACCGGAGGTAGAAGTTAGGTAGTGGACCGTAGACAGCTCTATCGGATCATCGATGCCAATGCTAACCGGGCTCGGGAGGGTTTGAGAGTAGTAGAGGAGGTAATCAGGTTCGTCTTAGAAGAGCCGGACATTACCGCTCGGTTAAAGACTATTCGCCATGACCTCACTCGTGCCCTGGGAACTTTTCCGAACTCTGACTTGCTCTCAGCTCGCAACAGCGAAGAGGATGTAGGCCGACGGCTCTACCACGAAGAGGAGGGGAGAAGAACTGGATATGAGGAGATAGTCAGGGTAAACATGCGCCGAACCGAGGAGGCAATAAGAGCCTTAGAGGAGTTCTCAAAGGTCATAGATTCCAGGCTCGGGGAGAACTTTAAGGACATTAGATTTCAATTGTATTCATTGGAGAAAGAGGTTGGAAAGAAGACCGGAGCAGTAGAAAGACGAAAGGCAATAAGAGATTGGAAGTTATATGTCATCTTGGATAGAGACTTGATAGGTGATCGGGACCCACTTGAGATAGCAAAGGCGGCAGCCTCAGCCGGAGCTAAGGTTATTCAGTGGCGGGATAAGGAAGGAAGCGCCCGAGAGGCAGTTAAAGTTGTTTCTCACCTTAAGCAGGATAAGTCATTGAAAAACATAAAAATCATAATCAATGATAGAGTTGACTTAACGCTGGCCGCCGGAGCAGATGGGGTCCACTTAGGTCAGGAAGACCTGCCCATCTCCGAGGCAAGGAAGATACTGGGGGAAGAAAAAATAATTGGAGTATCCACTCACAATGTAGAAGAGGCCCTTCAGGCTGAAAAGGAGGGAGCAGACTATATTTCACTTGGTCCCATACTCTACACCCAGACCAAGAAGGATGTGGGAGCGCCCCTGGGAGTTAAGAAAATTAGCCAGGTCAAGAAATCCGTTAAGCTCCCTTTAATAGTCATAGGAGGTATAACCGAAGGCAACATAGGAGAAGTGAGACGAGCGGGAGCAGACGCCGTAGCCGTCGCCTCCGCCATCCTGAAAACAAAGGATATTATCAAGACTACTAAGGATTTACTAAATAAGTTTGAGGCTAAACTATGACCCAGATAGCTGAGGCTCGAAAGGGCAATATAACTGAGGAGATGAGGGAAGTAGCCCGTAAGGAAGGGGTGGAAGAGGAGTTCATTCAGAAGGGGTTGGCTGAGGGCACCATAGTCATTCCCGCCAATGTTAATCGCCGCTCTTTGAGGGCTTGCGGGATAGGGAAGGGGTTGAGGACTAAAGTCAACGCCAATATCGGCACTTCTCAGGACGAAACCATTGTGGAGGGGGAACTGCGGAAGATCAAGGCAGCCGTAGAAGCAGGCACTGATACCCTGATGGACTTGAGCACCGGTGGTGATCTGGATGAGATAAGGAGAAGAATTCTTAAAGAATGCCGTCTCCCCCTGGGCACTGTTCCTATCTACCAGGCAGCCGTGGAAGCGGCTAAGAATAAGAAAGGCATTATCAATATGAAGGAGGAGAATATATTCTCGGCTATAGAAAGACAGGCTGAGGATGGAGTAGACTTCGTCACCCTTCATTGTGGGGTGACCCTGGAGACTTTAGAACGGCTGAAAAGTGAAGGAAGGATTACCGATGTCGTCAGCCGGGGAGGAGCTTTCCTGGTTACCTGGATGGTTCACAATGAACGGGAGAACCCACTCTACGAAGAATTCGACCGCATTCTGGCCATAGCCAGAAAATATGATGTAACTCTCAGTTTAGGTGATGGAATGAGACCGGGCTCAATTGCTGATTCTACCGATAGGGCACAGATACAGGAACTCATCCTCTTAGGAGAATTAGCCCAGAGGGCCTGGGATGAGGGTGTCCAGGTAATGATTGAAGGACCGGGTCATATTCCTTTGAATGAAGTAGAGGCTAATGTCCTCTTAGAGAAGAAGCTCTGCCGGGGGGCACCGTTTTATGTCTTAGGTCCCTTGGTCACTGATGTCGCTCCCGGTTACGACCACATTGCGGCAGCCATTGGGGGAGCCATAGCCGCTTCCGCCGGAGCTGACTTTCTCTGTTATGTCACTCCTTCTGAGCATCTCAGACTTCCAACGGTGGAGGATGTTAAGGAAGGGGTGATTGCCACGCGCATTGCTGCCCATGCGGCTGATATAGCCAAGGGGATAAAGGGAGCCTCAGACTGGGACCTTAAGATTTCAAAGCTGCGAAAAGCACGAAAGTGGGAAGATCAGATGAAGTTAGTTCTTGACCCTGAGAGAGCGAGAAAGTATCGCCAGGAAAGCAAACCTGAGATGAGTGATGTCTGCACCATGTGCGGCCAATACTGCGCCCTGAAAGTGGCAAATGAATTCTTTAAAAAGTAGTCCCGAAGGGACTATCTTAGTTGTTGGTTCAGTAGCTCTGGATACAGTAGAGACCCCCTTTGGTAAGGCTGAGGAAGTGTTGGGTGGCTCGGCTACCTATTTTGCTTACTCAGCCAGCTACTTCTCCCGGGTAAATTTAGTGGGGATAGTGGGAACTGATTTCCCATCGGAGCATCTGGAATTTTTAAAGAGCCGTGGAGTAGACCTGAGAGGGTTGGAGAGGAAGGAGGGTAAGACCTTCCGCTGGAAGGCCCGTTATGGTGAAGACCCCAATGAGAGGGAGACGCTTTCATTATGTTTAAATGTCTTCCAGGATTTCCATCCTCAGCTTTTAGAGGATTATCGTAGCTCTGAATACGTCTTCTTAGCCAATATAGATCCGGACCTGCATCTGGAGATTTTAGAGCAGATTAGCGGTTCAAAATTGATTGCCTGCGATACGATGAATATCTGGATAGAGAGTAAGAAAGAGATACTTCTGCGGACACTTCGCAAGGTGGATGCCCTGATTCTCAATGATTCTGAGGCCAGGATGTTGACCGGGGAGATGAATCTAATAAGAGCAGGCAAAAGCATTCTTGATTTAGGACCGAGGATAGCCGTCATCAAAAAAGGTGAGCACGGGGCACTGCTTTTTTCCGAAGGCAGCTATTTTGCTTCGCCCGCTTATCCCATAGAGTCCATCTACGACCCTACTGGAGCGGGAGATAGCTTTGCCGGGGGTTTCCTTGGCTATTTAGCTAAAAATGGGAATGAGGGGGAGGAGAATTTAAGAAAGGCCATCGTCTACGGCTCAGTCATGGCCTCCTATACCGTAGAGGGATTCAGTTTCAACAGACTGAAATCACTTACTGAAGCTGACCTGGAGCAAAGATATAAGGAATTCAAGAAGCTGACTCAGTTTTAAATAATACTTGATTCCGAGTGAAAGCGAGGATATCTTGCGGGCATAATTCAGTGGTAGAATGCAAGCTTCCCAAGCTTGATACGGGGGTTCGATTCCCCTTGCCCGCTCCAGCGCTGGAAGAAGGTCAACATGAAACGAATTAAGTCATTTATTCTGTTAGCAGTATTATCTTCTAGAGACAGACATCGAGAGATCTTCTGCTTGCTGATACCGTTGCTCATTCTCATAATCATTACGGGAGGCTGTACCCTTAAGGTAGCTGAGCCTCCTGGAATCTATCATCCAGTAGAGAGAGGACAGTATCTCTGGAGGATAGCCAAGATTTATGGAGTGGATATGGGAGTGATTATGAGAGCAAATCGCCTTTCCGATCCCAACAAACTGCGAGCTGGCCAGCCTCTCTTTATTCCTGGAGCTGAGGCGGTTTTGAGAGTAGGGGCTCATAAGCCTCCCGCTTCCTTAAAGAAAGGCTCGTTTATCTGGCCGGTAGATTCCAGAAGGATAACTTCCCGTTACGGGACGAGGAGAGGGAAGAAACATAAGGGAATCGATATCGCTGCGCCCAGCGGAACCAAGATCGTGGCCTCAAGGGAAGGGAAGGTCGTCTATGCTGGAGTGCTGAGTGGCTACGGTCAAGTGATTATTATTGAGCATAAGAATGGCTATTCCACTATTTATGCCCATAACTCGAGGAATCTGGTTAAGGTAGGAGACAGAGTAAGGCAGGGCCAGGTAATTGGTCGGGTGGGTAGCTCCGGACGCAGCAGCGGCCCCCATCTCCATCTCGAGATCAGGAAGGGATACCAGGCAGTGAATCCACTGGACTACTTACCATGAAGAAAGTCTAATGCCGATTTACGAATTTCAGTGCCAGGAGTGTGAGGATAAGTTTGAGGTTCTCCTTCGCTCTTTTCGGGAAGCATACGGTGAAGCACAGCCAGAGGCAGTGCCAGTGGCAGTGCCACAGCAAAGCAGTGCTGCTTCGCTAGCAGTACCCTAAGGGTCAGATGTGAAAGACGGGAACATTCCAATCATAAAAGTGGAAGGGAGAACGGTGCCCGAGACCTGGGAGAAAGCTGTCTTGACTACCTGGGAAAAAGGGACAGCTATCCGCACTGAATACGATCGGGAAGGAGACCCTCCCAGTCGGGACTGCACCATGATTATGGTTATTCAGGAGCCAGTGGCTGAGCCCAGAATCCATAGAGCTTTCCCTGGAGGACTGGAAGACTTAGAAATTTATCGGCAGGAAGTTATAAATGGAGTGCATGACCACTGGATTAAGCCGGATGAGGGGAAATGGACTTATACCTATCATCAGAGACTATTTAAATATGAGATGGAAGGGAAGAAAATAGACCAGATTAACTACATTATTAATAAATTAGCGCGCGTTCCTTACTCTCGCCGAGCTCAGGCTATCACCTGGAATGCGGGGATGGACCCGGCTACTTCAGATCCTCCTTGTCTCCAACGCCTATTCTGCCGTATCTCCCATCGAGCAGATGGCAAAGCCATTCTCAACATGAATACCCACTGGCGTTCCCGGGATGGCTATAAAGCAGCTTTTATGAATCTATTTGTCTTTACCGATCTACAGAGGATATTGGCAGAAAGGTTGGGAAAGAAACTAAGAGAAGAGGTCCTGGTCGGACGCCATGTGGACATAACAGATAGTTTCCACATCTATGGGTCATATTACCAGGAATTCAAAAAATTTTTAGGGACACTAAAGAAGCGAAGTTTCCGGGAGAGAACCTGGACAACTCAGTCTGCTCAGCCCTTCTTTGAAGAAGGGAGAAGGAGACTGGACAGCGAAGGTGTTCCGTGAAGAGAATCTGGGCTCCCTGGAGGATGAGATATATTATGGACGCGAGGCGCTCAGGCTGTCTTTTCTGCAAGTTTTGGAAGGCAGGCAACGATAGAGAAAACTATATCTTAGCCCGAGGGAAAAGGTGCTTTCTCATCCTCAATACCTTTCCCTATAGCAACGGACATCTGATGGTCGTTCCATCCAGACATGTGTCCAGTCTGGACGGATTAGAGGAGAAAGAGCTCTTGGAGTTGATGGTCCTAACTAAGAAAGGAACAAAGCTTTTGGAAGAAGTCATGCATCCTCAGGGATTTAATATTGGAATGAATTTGGGAAAGGTAGCGGGAGCGGGAGTGAAAGACCACCTCCATCTACACTTGGTGCCTCGCTGGGAGGGGGATACCAACTTTATGCCCATAATCTCGGAGACGAAGGTGATTCCTGAGCTTTTGAGGGACACTTACCAGAAATTACTGGCCGCGGCCAGGGCCGCGGGAGAAAATCTTGACAGATATTAAGCATTATAGTAAACTGAGCGCAATACTTTTAAGTTTCGGCATAGCCGAAACTTCATAGGGATTAAGTGTTAGAACTGGTCAGGCAGAAGGAGGTGGAGGAGAAATGGTTAGACTGGGAAAAAGCGGGACTGTAATACTATTTCTCATCAGTTTGGGAGCAATCATCTCTGCCCTTAAGGTGGTAGGGAGTTGGGAGGAGCAAAGAGGGAGGATAGAGGCTCTGTCCTCATCGCTTGAGGGGAAAGAGGCCGAGCTAACCAAAGTCACCCAGGAAAAAGATATCTTGGAGAAGGAAGTCGAGCGCCAAAAGGTTGCCTTCCGGGAAGAGCTGGAGCAGGAGAAGAAGTTAAGGGAAGAACTCCAGGAGAGTCTAGGTCGAATAGTGGCTGCTTTGAAAAAGGACTTAGATCAAGAGAAGAAAGAGAAGCAGTCGCTGGAAGGCGACGTTAAAGAGTTAGCCGATGCTAAGTCAAACCTGGAGAAGAGATTAGAGGAATCTGAACAGAAGAGGCTGACTCTGGAGAGCATAATAAAAGAGGCTCCACCTGACGTGAAGGAGCAAGTTCCTGAAGAGATAACTGCTCCTACCTTACCATCCAAGGAGATTGGAGGGAAAGTCTCTTATGTCTACAGTCCTTTTCTTAGCATCGAGCTGGAGAAGGAAGCAACCGGTGAAGTTAAACCAACTATCTTAGTCTATCGAGGTGAGAAATTAATTAAAGAAGTGAAAACAAAGCAGGTCCATTATATAACAATGGTAGCCAGGGTTTCCGACGAAACCTCCCTGGAAGGAATCGTGGAGAATGACCAGGTAAGATTAAACCTGTTGCCAGGGGTCAGCCATCTCTTAGAATCCGAGAAGTTGAGCGGGAAGATATGGGCTGTCCAGAGCCCAAGTTTTCTAACGGTGGCTCTGGGAGAGGAAACAGCCTCTACAATTTCCCCAACCCTCTTTATTTATCGAGCTAACAGGTTGGTGAGGGAGATGAAACTGGGCAGGATCGATCCGGTGACTATTGTGGTGGAAGCAGCGGATAAGACGGCCATCAAGGGGATCAGGCAGAATGATCGAGTAGAGATAATTGAGGGAGGATGATAAAATGGCTGAGGAAGCTTATCTGAGCAGGGAAGAGGTGATAAAACTTTTAAAGGTTGGCGAGACTAAGTTGGATGATTTAATCAAACAGGGTAAATTCAAACCAAGCGGGGAAGGGAAATTTAAAGAAGAGGATATCGTTAACTATATGGCTGAAGAGTCGCCTGAGCCGTCCTTGCTTACCCCCGAGGCAGAAAAGCCCTCAGAAGAGGGAAAGGTGCTACCCCTGGGAGAAGCGGAACCAATACGGATAGAGCCCAAGGAGACGAAACCGCTGGAAGAGACAACAGAAATTAAAGAGGAAGAGCGCCCAGAGGAGACAATAGAGATTATTGAGCCGGAGGAGGATGCAAAAGAGGAACTGAAGGAGGAGCCATCTATTCCTCCTGACAAACCAGCTAAGGCCGAAGTTGCTCCTCCGAAGGAAGTGGAAAAGCAGATGAAGTCCAGTCCCCTTTTCAGCTTTCTCTTTATGCTGTCTCTCCTCTTTATCCTGGCGGCTATCGGTATTCTCCTCCTGCCAATTTTAAAGGTTCCCATTCCTTCGTTCCTAAAGCCTGCCCTCCAGTTTGCCAACAAAATTTTTTGACTTGGTATGCTGACTAGAATTGAACTCCAGAGACAAGAGGAGAGGGTCCTTGCCCCTTACGCTATGAAGAGCAAGGATAGCCGGGGGAGACTTCATCCGGAAGAGGAGCATCACTATCGTTCTCTCTTCCAGCGAGATAGGGATAGAATCATTCACTCCACTGCCTTCCGGCGTCTGGAATATAAGACCCAGGTCTTCGTTAACCACGAGGGGGATTACTACCGCACCCGTCTCACTCATACCATTGAGGTAGCCCAGATTGCTCGCAGTATTGCCCGCTGCCTGAGACTGAACGAAGATTTAACCGAGGCCATCGCTTTAGCTCACGATTTAGGTCATACTCCCTTCGGTCACTCCGGTGAGGAAACCCTTCAGAAACTAATGAAGGAGGAGGGAGGCTTTGAGCATAATTGGCAGGGGCTAAGGGTAGTGGATAAATTAGAGAGGAGAAATCCTAACTTCAGAGGGTTAAATCTAAGCTGGGAGGTCAGGGAAGGGATTATCAAACACACCACTTCCTACGATAAACCTCCCCCCTCCGAATTTGAGCCAGATAAGAAACCCACATTAGAAGCTCAGGTAGTTAACTTAGCTGATGAGATTGCCTACAATAACCACGACCTGGATGATGGTCTTACCGCTCAGATGATAACTGAGGAGGGCCTTAAGGAAGTAAAATTGTGGGATGAAACCTACCAGGGGATAGGGAGAGATTTTCCTCAGGCTGACCGGGAGAGGAAGAAATATCAAGCTATAAAATTTCTTATCAATCTTCAGGTAACCAATTTAATTGTGGAGACGGAGAAGACATTAAAAGACTTAAAAGTTCAGTCAATGGAAGGAGTGAGGAATGCTCCTGATGCTTTAGTTTCCTTTAGCTCCCAGATGAAGGAAAGGAATGAGGAACTTAAGAATTTCTTGCTTGAAAATCTTTACCAGCACTATCGAGTAGTGAGGATGAGGGAGAAGGCCCGGCGCTTCATCAGGGAACTTTTCCATCTTTATCTCACCCGGCCAAATCAGCTCCCTCCCGATACTCAGAAGAAACTCAAAGAAGAGTCCCCCGCCAGAGTGGTATGTGACTACATTGCGGGAATGACCGACCGTTTCGCCCTTGACGAATACAACAAACTATTCCAGCCCTACGAGCGAGTCTAAATTGCCTCATAGTAAACAGGCACAGAGGCACTAAGGCACAGAGGCACAGGGTTTATTTCTTCATTAGTCTTTCATAATTTATTGTTCTTTGTGCCTTTGTCCATTTGCAATTGTGCCTTTTTCAATTTGACCTTTCAATGTTTTGGTGTTAAAATAACCGGGAGCATAGAACAGGAGGGCTTTTATGAGGTGGACTCAGTCATTCATTCGCACTTTGAGGGATGCTCCCAGGGAAGCGGAAGCGATTAGCCATAAGTTAATGCTGCGAGCTGGACTGGCAAGAAGACTTTCAGCCGGGCTATATACCTATCTTCCCTTAGGACTGAGAGTAATCAGAAAGGTGGAGGACATTGTTCGTCAGGAGATGAATAAGAAAGGAGCTCAGGAACTATTGATGCCTATCTTGCAACCAAAGGAGATATGGGAGCAGTCCGGGCGCTGGGATGATAAGGAACTGGGCATGCTCAAGCTTAAAAACAGAGAGGAGAGGGAATTTGTGCTCGGACCAACTCATGAGGAGATTATCACTGATTTAGTGAGTAGAGAAGTGAGGTCCTATAAGGAGCTTCCCCTTAACCTGTATCAAATTCAGACCAAATTCCGAGATGAGATGAGGCCAAGATTTGGAATGATTAGAGCCAGAGAATTCATTATGAAGGATGCCTATAGCTTCCATGTGGATGAGAGCTCAGCCAGGAAAGGTTACCAGGATATGTCCGAGGCCTATAGCAACATCTTTCGGCGATGTGGACTCAAGACGCAGGTAGTGGAAGCTGATCCGGGAGCTATGGGAGGCAGTAAATCCGAAGAGTTTATAGCCCTGGCTGATACCGGTGAGGATATCATCGTCTTCTGTGCTCAGTGTAGCTATGCGGCTAATTTAGAGAGTGCCCAGCGGGGCGCTGAAGCATTAGGGAAAAGCACGGAGAAGATGAAATCCGTAAAAGAGCTAAAAACGCCAAACATAAAGACAATTGAGCAACTAAAAGATTTTCTGAGAGAGAAACCGGAGAAGATGATAAAGACGCTCATCTATCTCGCCGATGAGAAAATAATTGCCGCTTTGATTTCTGGCCATCGGGAGCTCAGTGAAGTAAAGTTAAGAAAGAATCTTAAATGTGAGAACTTAGAAATGGCTGATGAAAAACTGATAGAGGAGGTGACCGGCGGTCCCCTCGGCTTCTCCGGCCCGGTTGGCTTGAAGAAAGTTAAAATTATTGCCGATGTGGGAGTGACTAAAATAGTCAATGGGATAACGGGAGCAAATAAACGGGATAAACATATCAGGAATGTGAATATGGGAAGAGATTATAACCCTGATGAGGTAGCCGACATAAGCATTGTCAGGGAAGGGGATAGATGCCCTAAGTGTTCGGGGAAATTAGCTGTGCGAAGGGGAATAGAGGTAGGACACATCTTCAATTTGGGGCGCAGATATAGCCAGCGTCTGGGAGCGAAATTTCTGAATGAGAAGGGACAGGAAAGACTGGCCATCATGGGCTGTTACGGCATTGGAATTACCCGCACGGTAGCTGCCATTATTGAGCAAAACCACGATGAGAACGCAATACTGTGGCCGATGTCAGTTAGTCCTTATCAAGTTCATATCATCCTTTTGAATGTTAATAGCCGGGAGACCGTCAAGGTGGCGGATAACCTCTATAATCAACTCACGGGGGAAGGAGTGGAAGCACTCTTAGATGACCGGGATGAGCGGGCGGGAGTGAAGTTTAAGGACGCTGACCTGATTGGCGTTCCCCTTCGCCTGACCATTAGTCCAAAGAGAGTCTCTGAGAAAAAGGTAGAAATCAAATGTCATCGGGATGGAAAAGAGTTCCTGGTAGCCATTGAACAAGCCCGAGAAAAAGTGAAGGAGTTAATCCACGAGAATGGATAAGCGTGATTATTACGAGATATTAGGCGTCAGTCGGGATGCCAGCCAGGAGGAGATAAAGAAGGCTTACCGGAAACAGGCCGTTAAGTATCATCCTGACAAAAATCCAGGCAAGGACAGCGAGGAGAAATTCAAGGAAGTGGCTGAGGCCTATCAAATCCTGAATGACTCTCAGAAGAAAGCTCAATATGACCAGTTTGGTCATGAGGGGCTTCGGGGGGAATATGCTCGGCCCGGGTTTGAGTATGGCTTTGGTCTGGGAGATGCCTTCAGAATCTTTGAGGAACTTAGACGGAGCTGGGAGACTGGCTCCGGAGGTAGTATTTTTGACGGACTCTTTGGAGGGCCGATCGTTGAAAGGGAAGAGGCAGGACTTCGAGGAGCTGACCTTCGCTATGACTTAGAGATATCCTTACATGAAGCCGCCTTTGGAGCGGAGACCTCAGTTGAGGCCCCCCGCCGGGAGAGCTGCTCAGTCTGCCAGGGGACAGGAGCCAAGCCAGGAACTACTGCCGCCACCTGTCCCACCTGCCGGGGAAGTGGCCGGGTTCGCTATGCTCAGGGATTCTTCAGTGTGACCCAGACCTGTAACCGCTGTGGAGGGGAAGGAAGAGTAATTGAGACTCCCTGCCAGAACTGTCGAGGAGAAGGACGAGTTCGCCGTAGCCGCAAAATATCAGTAAAGGTTCCACCAGGAGTGGAGACCGGTTCCCGGCTGAGGATTTCTGGGGAGGGAGAAGCTGGTTTAAGAGGAGCTTTAGCCGGAGACCTTTACATTTTCATCCATGTCCGGGAACATGAAATATTTGAGCGCCGTGGAGACGATATCGTCTGCGAAGTGCCCATCAGTTTCAGTCAGGCTTCTTTGGGAGTGGAGACAACAGTCCCCACTTTAGATGGCAAGGT
>JAUWHM010000059.1 GCA_030605915.1 Nitrospirota bacterium
GAATGCCAGAATTAACATTACCAAACATATCTTTTTCGTTATTGAGTGCATCCTATTAACTCCAATTCATATGATGAGTCAATCTCGTAAATCGAAACTTGGCCCTGCGTCCCTCAACTTTAGGACAACTCCAATATATCACATAAGTTTAGACTGGTCAACGAATTTCTGGAACAGTGTCAAGACGAATTTCTGAAACAGCTAATTTTAGCCTTCTAAATCTGGTGTCCATATAGTGTCTATGAGAGGGCTAAATTGGGGTAGATTGAGATAGATAAAAGATAGCTGTAAGTATTTACAACACAATGCACTTGATTGACTGGCAAGGACTTGCGAAAAGTGGTCTGGCAGGTTTACAAAACCCCTGCTCTACCACTGAGCTACGCTATCTTTAACTTCTTAATGGCTTGAGGTAGACTGTCCAATAAGTCACTGGCAATTAAAGCTAATTCCCCCTTGCTCTCTCGGGCTATATCCGCGGCTAGGCCGTGAAGATATACTGCCGCCTGAGTCGCTTGTATTTCAGTCAATCCCTGGCCAACGAAGGAGGCAATCATTCCAGTGAGAATATCTCCCATGCCCCCGCTGGCCATACCCGGGTTGCCAGTGGGGTTAACATATACACTCCCTTCTGAATCCGAAATAATAGTCCTGGCTCCCTTCAAAACAACAGTGGCTCCAGTCTCTTCTGCCACCTCCTGCGCAATCCCAATCCGATCAGCCTGTACCTTTTCCTTTGACCTTTCCAGGAGTCTGGCCATCTCCCCTGGATGGGGGGTGACGATTCTTGGCCCAGGAGCACGCTTTAGCGTGGAGATATTCCCGGCCAGGGCATTAACTGCATCGGCATCGATAACCATCGGTTTCTCCACTTTAGTTATTAATCTTCTGACCAGTTCGCTCGTTTCCTCGTTTGTGGATAGACCCGGCCCGATAGCTAAGACATCTATTTTCCCAACTAATTTCAAGATATCTTCTTCTGCCTTCAAGCTCAGGGTGCCATCTCCGGTTTCTGGCAAAGGCTTTGTCATCACCTCCGTTAACTTAACCTCCATTACTGGATTTAGGCTCTCAGCTACTGTTAGGGTAACCAGTCCCGCTCCCGACCGAAGGGCTCCCAGGCTGGTTAGGGCAGCGGCTCCCGTCAGACCAGGCGACCCAGCCAGAACCAGGATGTGTCCGTAGTTGCCCTTATGTGAATCCCCTCTTCTATCAGGAAGAAGGGCACGGATATCCTCTGCCGTGAGAAGGTTAATCTTTCCTTTCCCTAAGAGTTCCTCGGGAATGCCAATATCGGTTATAGTGAGTTCTCCCACATACTCCGCTCCCGGATAAAGGACAAGCCCTCGCTTGGGTAAACCCATGGTGACCGTCCTAGTTGCCTTTATACAAACTCCCAGCGGACCTCGGCCATCAGCATCCAGTCCAGAAGGGATATCCACAGAGACAATCGGCTTAGCGGCTGCATTCAGCAGTTTTATGGCTTCTGCCAGGAGGCCATCTACCCGGCCCTTTGTCCCCGTTCCCAAAATGGCATCAATTATAAGGTCGGACTGAGCTACCTTCTCCTTAGCTTCCTCTACATCCCTCTCATTAATAATTTCAGTTGGTAGTTGAGATAATTTCTCTAAGTTAACCCGGGCATCGCCCTTAACTTCTTCTTTCCTTCCTAAGAGATAGAGGCTAACTTTCACTTCCTTCTGCTTGAGATGCCTGGCGGCCACGAAACCATCGCCTCCATTATTCCCCTTGCCAGCAAAGATAGCCACCTTTTTCCCGGACGATTTACCCAGCATCTCGGTAGCTGCCTGAGCCACACTCCCGCCAGCCTTTTCCATAAGGTTAAGGCCGGGGACACCGAACTCTTCGATTGTCCGTCGATCTATCTCCCTCATTTCCTCAGCCGTAACCAATTTCATTTGGTGAGCACCACCTGGGCAATGGCATAATTGCGGTCATGGGAGAGACTGAGGAGAATTCTCTTTACTCCTCGCTTCAGGGAAAGCTTCTTTGCTTTCCCGGTCAAATTAACATTTGGTTCTCCCAACCTACCATTGCTTATCTCTACCTCT
>JAUWHM010000168.1 GCA_030605915.1 Nitrospirota bacterium
TATTAAAGAAGGAATTTTTTCTATTACTCTTTTTTTAATCACCGGCATAAATCTATCTCCTTCTAAATAAATTTCTTCTATAATTCCTTGAATTTTTGCAGCTATCGGCTTGCACTCATTATCAAAAAATTTCCTCATATCATTGGAACTTCTCCATCTCGCCTTAAGTCTTACTGGTTTATATAAACAACCATTTTTGACGATGATTGGATCGAAATTCTCAATATTTTCCATCCCATTTTTGATTTTCCTTGTTTTTTCATAAACTCCGTCTTTAACTCCTTTGCACCTTAAACCGGCCGGGAAAACTATTGTGGGCATAGTTTGATCCTCATTACCCACTGTACCTCGAGAGATGGTAAATCTCTCTTTTCCTGCTAATGAAAACTTATGAATGTGTTTTGAGTAAACAATGAAATACTCATGTTTGGAAATTATAAAGTCTGAAGCAATTTCACTGGGTCTATTTACAACACCGCCTACTAAGAAGTTTGATCTTTCCTTAAAAATCTCATCCATTAAAACTTTCAAATAAGCTTGTTCGGTATCATCACAGCTAACAATTATGGCCCCATCTTCTCTTAACAAATCCCGCGCTACTTCAAGCCTGTTTTTCATAAAAGCTAGCCAGGTGGAGTGCTTAAAACTGTCATTATAAAAAATTTCTTTCTCTCGATTATACGGCGGGTCAATGTAAATAAGTTTTACCTTGCCGGCGAAGCGTTTTTTGAGGGAGTGAAGGGCTAAAAGGTTGTTGCCTTTGATAATGAGATTGTCTTTAATATCGCTGTTTTCATCAGTTCTGAATCTATCTAATTTATGTTCGCCGTTTTTATCAATTCGTTTTGCCTTAGTAAACACTTTTGGGTCGAACAAACGGCTAATTTCATCCGGAGCAAGCGTTTCGTTCCAGAAAATTTCATCACGCTTTTGATCTTCTTTTGTCATTCCGCCTTCCAAAACACAATCTTTGTAGGGCCAAGAAAGCACAACCTCTTTTTTCTCGCTCAAATATTCACCTTCCACCGTTAATCCAATTTTATTCTTAAAAGCAGTATAAGAATCCGGTAAAAATTGCTTGTTGGAAACAAAACGGAGAAATTTATCTTTGTCAAAAATTAAAGCCCTATCTACATCAGCAAAAAATACCATCTTCATTTTTTTATCAGACAAAAGAAGTCTTATAAGGTCTTTATCCAGCTTCAAAACAATCTCAATAATCTTATTCTTCAAAAGCTCGCCTTCGCTGGTCAGACGCTCATCTTTTTGAAGTAAGGTTTTTAAATTGTGTAATAAGTTTTCCATGGTTTTAGTTTATTTGTTCTTTTTCTCTCCTGACCAAATCCTCGTAGGTCTCTCGCTCTC
Organism: Nitrospirota bacterium; assembly: GCA_030605915.1. Classification (GTDB taxonomy): domain Bacteria; phylum NPL-UPA2; class NPL-UPA2; order NPL-UPA2; family JAGMAN01; genus JAGMAN01. The sequence goes on from JAUWHM010000168.1 coordinate 1,366, forward strand.
TAACAACCTGGAACCTATCTCCTTTCACCAATACCTCAGCCGGGCGGAGGCGGGAGTTGTAGTTGGAGGACATGGAAAACCCGTATGCTCCGGCACTGAAGACGGCTAAGAGGTCTTCGCGCTTCACCTGGGGAATCTCCCTGTCCTTAGCCAGAAAGTCTCCGGATTCGCATATCGGTCCCACTATATCGGCAACTATAGTCGATGATCGATAGCCCGTGGTCGATGGTTTTTCTATGGACTGTTGTAGAGGCTTTATCTCATGATAGGCAGCATAAAAGGCCGGTCGGAAGAGATCGCCCATGCCCGCATCCACGATGACAAATTTCTTGTTCTGAGTCTCTTTGACATAGAGAACTTTGGTGGCCAGAATCCCGGCATTTCCCACTAACACTCTCCCCGGCTCGAATATGCCTTTGGCGCCTATCTCTTTAATTATCGGTATGAGGGACTGAGCATAATCGGTTAAAGTAGGTGGTTTCTCATCAGAGTAGGTTATCCCTAACCCTCCTCCCACATTAACGTATTCTATCTTTATGCCCAGGCTTCCCAGTTCGGCGGCTAAGTTAGCGATTTTCCTTAAGGCTTCTACGAAGGGCTCCACTTTGGTTATCTGAGAGCCGATGTGCATGTGGATACCGGAGATTTCGATATTCCTTAGAGTTTGAGCTAATTTGTATCCCTCGATAACCTGAGAGAACTCAAATCCGAACTTGCTTTCCTTGAGACCAGTGGCAATATGAGGATGAGTTTGTGGATCGATGTCCGGGTTGACCCGAAGAGCAATCCTTGCTTTGTTGCCCGTTCTCTCCGCCATCTGGTTAAGCAAGAGAAGCTCCGGTTTCGAATCGACGTTGAACATGAGGATATGTGATTGGAGAGCTAATTCCATCTCCTCCGCCGTCTTCCCATTACCGTTGAAGACTATCTTCCAGGGAGGAACGCCGACCTGGAGGGCTTTCCTCAGTTCCCCGCCGGAGACGACATCGGCTCCGCTGCCTTCCTCGGCCAGGATTTTGCAGAGAGCAAGGTTGGAGTTGGCCTTGTAGGCATAGCAGATGAGGTGTTCTGATCCGGAAAGCACTTTTTCGAAGTTGCGGTAATGGTTGACCAGGGTCTGATAGCTATACAAATAGAAAGGAGTCCTGACCTGACGAGAAATATCTTTTACTTTTACCTTCTCGCAATAAAGCTGACCATCAATATAATTAAAATCATGCATCTAATAAGCTCCATATTTTCTCACCAGGTTAATTACCCGTTTATAGTTCTCAAAGCTTACATCCTTGGGGACAGAGTGGTCGGAGTGGTAGATGTAGCCCCAGCCTTGACCTCCAGGGGCTGTCGTGAATTGGTACTCTGTCTGGTTCTTTATGCTCAAGGACCATCTTTATTCTTTCTCTCGATGTCATTTTCCTCCACCCCTCATCGCCTTCACTCTGTAAGGAAGACCCCAGAGGTCAATGAACCCTTTGGCGGCCTGATGGTCAAAGGCATCCTCCTTCCCATAGGTAGCCAAACGTTCATCGTAGAGGGAATAGTCGGACTGGCGGCCAACCACTTCACATCTTCCCTTTAGCAGCTTCACTCTGACGGTGCCGGTTACATTCTTTTGACTCTCCCTTATAAAGGCATCTAAGGCTTCTCTTAAGGGAGAGAACCAGAGACCATCATAGACCAGTTCTCCATATCTTTGGCTAACTGCCTTCTTGAAATGTAACATCTCCCGATCGAGCGTGAGTGCCTCTAACGCCTGGTGGGCTAAATGGAGAATTGTCCCTGCCGGGCATTCATAAATTTCCCGGGATTTGATACCCAGACGGCGGTTCTCCACCATATCCACTCTTCCCACCCCATTTTTACCGCCAATCTCATTTAGCCTGGTAACTAGTTCAATAGGAGAAAGGTCTTTCTCATCCAGTCTCGTTGGTATTCCCTCCTCAAAATAGATTTTCAGATAAGTGGATTTCTGGGGAGCTTTCCCCGGATCTGCGGTTAGTTGATATATCTCTGAGGATGGTTCCTCCCAGGGGTCCTCCAGAGCGCCGCATTCTATACTCACGCCCCATAGGTTCTTATCTATACTATAGGGGCTTTCCTTGGAGGCTGATACCGGAATATTATATCTTCGGGCATAATCTATCTCCTCCTCCCGACTGCCAAGCGACCATTCCCGTAGAGGGGCAATGAGCTTTAAGTTCGGGTTAAGGGACGAAGCCCCCACTTCAAACCTTATCTGGTCATTACCTTTCCCGGTGCAGCCATGGGCTACTGCCTGAGCTCCTTCCATCTCAGCTACTTCTACTAAAGCCTTGACAATTAAGGGTCGTCCCAGAGCTGTTCCCAGGAGGTATTCATCCTCATAGTGAGCCCCAGCTCTAAGGGCGGGAAAGACATAGTCGTTAAGGAATTTCTCCCGTAAGTCCTCGATGTATACTTTAGAAGCGCCGCTGGAGAGCGCTTTACTGCGAAGCTCCTCAAAGTTAAGTCCCTGCCCAATCTCAGCAGAGAAAGTAACCACCTCTAGGTGACGTTCCTCCTGAAGCCATTTGAGACAGACCGAGGTATCCAATCCTCCTGAATAAGCTAAGACCACCTTCTCCATCATCATCCTCCTATCAAGAAAACTAAAATTGCTTTCTGGGCATGCATTCTATTTTCTGCCTGGTCAAAGACAATTGACTGTGGTCCATCCATGACCTCATCGGTTATCTCTTCCCCTCGATGGGCAGGAAGGCAGTGCATAACTAAGCAGTCAGGTTTTGCTTTCTCAAGCAAATTTTGATTAACCTGATAAGGGGCAAAGACTCTTTCCCTCTTCTCCTTCTCCTCCTCCTGTCCCATACTCACCCAGGTATCGGTATAGATGACCCCGGCTCCCTTTACTGCCTCTACCGGGTCGTGAATAACTTCCATTCGGCTGCCATTTGAGCGAGCTTCCTCCTCAGCCTGAGCTAAGACCGTTCCATCGGGCTGGTAACCCTCAGGAGTAGCCATAGAGAGGTTTATTCTTAACTTAGAAGCTCCAAAGAGCCAGGAATTGGCTACATTATTCCCATCTCCAACGAAGGCAACCTTCAAATCTTTCAAGTTTCCACGGTGCTCTAATATGGTATAAATATCGGAGAGGACCTGGCAGGGATGTAGTTTATCTGAGAGCCCATTTATGACTGGAACTCCTGAATGCTTGGCTAATTCAACTACTGTCTCATGAGCAAATACCCGGGCCATAACGGCGTCCACATAGCGGGAAAGAACTTTGGCCACATCCTTCACTGCTTCTCTTTTTCCCAACTGAACCTCATCGGGACCGAGATATAAAGCCTGGCCGCCAAGCTGGCGCATGCCCACTTCAAAGGATACTCTTGTCCGAAGCGATGGCTTCTGGAAGAGAAGAGCCAAAGATTTACCCGCCAGAGCCGTGGAAGGCACTCCTTTCCTCCAGTCCGTCTTCAAATCTTCAGTCTTCTTAAAGATCTCTTCTATCTCTTCTCTACTTAAATCAGCAATAGAGAGCAAATGCTTCATCTTTTCTCCCCGAGAACTGAATCTAAGACATCCACTCCTTCTTCAATTTCCTCTTCAGTAACCGTTAATGGTGGAAGGAACCTTATGAAGGTTCCAGCCGTGCAGTTAATCAAAAGACCTCGCTCGATGCATTTATTAGCTATCTCTTTGCCTTCAAAGTCAAGACCCGTTAGAGACTTATCTGTAATCGGGTCAAGCTCTATCCCGACCATCAATCCCCTTCCGCGCACATCTCGGACGAAAGGGTATTTTTCCTTAAGGGTCATCAATTTTTCCAGTAGATAGCTGCCCATCCTCTCCGCCTTTTCCAGTAAATTATCCTCAAATATGGTCTCCAGCACCGCCACTCCAGCAGCACAGGCAACTGGATTTCCTCCAAAGGTGGAGGCATGATTCCCAGGCTCAAAAGCAGCGGCTACTTCTTCTCTAACAATCATCACTCCAAGGGGGAAGCCTCCCCCTAAAGGCTTGGCCAGGGTCATTATATCTGGCGTAGCCCCGGAGTGCTCGTAAGCAAAAAGCTTCCCTGTTCTTCCCAGACCGCACTGCACCTCATCGAAGATGAGCACAAGACCCTTCTCATCACACAGCTTCCTTAAGGAGACCAAATATTCATCTGAGGCAATTCTATCCCCGCCTTCTCCCTGTATGGGCTCTACCATGATAGCGGCCGTCTTCTCATCCACTGCCTCCTTAGCCGCATCCAAACCGTTAAAGGGAACATATTTAAAGCCAGAAGGCAGAGGTTCAAAACCTTTCTGGAACTTAGTCTGCCCGGTAGCCGAAAGTGTTGCCAGTGTCCTCCCGTGAAAAGAGTTCTCCATCGTGATAATCTCATATTTTCCGTTTTTTTTCATATACTTCCTAACCAGCTTAATAGCGGCCTCATTCGCCTCTGCCCCACTATTACAGAAGAAGCATTTCCCACCGAAGGAATTATCTGAAAGAAGTTTTGCTAGTTTTACCTGAGGCTCAGCGTAATAGAGGTTGGAAGTATGAATCAGTTTCCCTGCCTGCTCCTTAATAGCCGCTATCACCTTGGGATAGCCATGGCCAAGGAGGTTCACCCCAATACCTGAGAACAGGTCCAGATACTCTTTTCCATCAGCATCCCAGACCCTCGTCCCTTTGCCCCTAACAATAGCAATAGGACGCTGGCCATAGGTATTGATAATATACTTCTTATCAAATTCAGCAATTTCCTTTGTGGTCATTTGACTATCTGCGTCCCAATTCCCTTATCGGTGAAAATCTCTAAGAGGATGGAATGGCTGACTCGACCATCAATGATGTGAACTTTGCCCACTCCTCCTCTCAGGGCCTTTATGCAAGCCTTTACCTTGGGAATCATTCCAGTCATCACCACCCCCTCCTTTATCAAGCTCTCCGCCTCCTCAATCTTCAAAGTGGAGAGTAGAGACTCCTTATCTTCCCAGTTCCTCATAATGCCCGGGACATCGGTGAGGATGAAGAACTTCTCCGCCTTAAGCTCCACGGCAACGGTGGCGGCGGCCTCATCAGCATTGACATTGAGATGCTCTCCTGCCTCTCCGGCCCCCAATGGATTAATGAGGGGAATATCGCCTTTCTCACCGTCTATCATGCTGAATAACTTGGGATTAATTCCCTCCACTTCTCCAACAAAGCCAATATCTATCTCCTTATCTTCCTGACTGAAAGGAGGATATCTTCTGGCTTTAATGACATCTTTTAGCCCAAGCCCCTTTCCTCCTGCCTCATTTATAAGTGAGATAATGTCCTCATTTACTCTCCCTAAAATTTCTCTAACGATCTCTATAGCCTCCTCATCGGTTACTCGTAGTCCTTGGACAAACTGCGCTCCCTTTCCTTTCTTCTTCAGAGCCTCAGTGATCAGTGGCCCTCCGCCGTGAACGATGACGGGATTCATACCCACGAACTTCATGAGAACAATATCAACAGTAAAATTCTTCTCCACTGGCTGGTCAGCGATAGTGCTCCCACCATATTTGATTACCATTGTTTTGCCATGGAATCTCTTAATATAGGGAAGAGCTTCAACTAAAATAGTCGCCTTTTCCATCGGTTTCTCCATCATTTCACCTATTTATAGACTTCAATGGCTAAATCTGGACACATCTGAGCACAGAGAGCGCAGCCAGTGCACTCTTCATCATCACTGGCTACTCTTGACCCGTTTAGAAATTTATTTCTAACGGGTCTTGCTGGCTGGTAGCCGAAGCTGTTGGTGGAGCGAGCTATGGTAAGGATATGCTTGGGACAAATCTCTACACAGAGCCCGCAGCCTTTACAGCGCTCCTCATCAATAATTACCTTCCCCATAACTCACTTCGCTCATAATCCTCTCTATCAGGTCTTTTGCCTCCTCTATCTTCATGCCCTGCTTATCTTTGCTCAGATGAATGAAGAATTCTCTGTTCCCAGCCGGCCCCCTCAAGGGAGAGGCAGCAATCCCGCTTACCTTTAAGTTCAATCTCTCTGCCAGGCAGACGATTTTAAAGATGGCTTCCTTCTGAAATTCTTCTTTTCTGACCACCCCGCCTTTACCTACCTTATCCCTGCCCACCTCAAACTGAGGTTTGATGAGAGCAACAACTTCTCCCTTCCCATTGAGTAAAGAGCTAACCGGAGGAATAATCTTATCTAAGGAGATAAAGGAGACATCGATAGTGGCCAACTCAGGACTGTTTCCTAAATCTTCCCTGCTCAGATAACGGGCATTTTTCCTCTCTAAATTCACTATCCTCCCATCACGGCGAAGCTTCCAGGCAAGCTGGCCATAGCCAACATCAACAGCATAGACCTTCCTAACTCCATTCTGGAGGAGGCAGTCGGTAAAACCCCCGGTGGATGCTCCAATGTCAAGGGCTACCTTGTTCTTTACATCAATCCTGAAATCTTGCAGAGCCTTCTCTAATTTAAGACCACCCCGACCGACATAAGGGCAACTTGGCTCTTTAATCTCGATTTCTGCGCTTGCGGAGATCATCCGGCCTGGCTTATCCGCTCTCTGCCCATCAACCAGCACCGAACCAGCTAAGATTTCTCCCCTGGCTCTTTCCCTGGTAGGAAACAACCCCCTTTCCACCAAAACCTTATCCAGCCTCTCCTTCATATACCCCTGCCTCTGATAAAGTCAGCTATCTCTTCCAAAATCTTCCCTTTTTTACCAAAGATGGAGAGCTGCGATTTAGCCTCTTTAATCAGCTCGGTTGCTTTCTTCTCTGATTTCTCTAACCCAAAGAGGGCTGGATAGGATGCTTCCCTTTTTTCTCCTGCCTCAACTTTTTTTGTATCCTCAGCATCAAGAATATCATCCACTATCTGGAAGGCAAGACCAACCCTCTGCCCGTAGTGGGAGAGAGCTTCTATTTCTCTCTGGCTACCTCCACCTAAGATAGCCCCTGCTTTGAGGCAGGTTTCCATCAAAGCTCCTGTTTTTCGACGGTGGATGGATTCAAGCTGGGGCTGGGTGACCTCTTCCGACTTAAGGTCATCTACCTGCCCGCCAATCATACCCTGAGTTCCAATGGCCTGGGCAATTTCTCCTATGAAAAATAGAACTGTCCCCTTTTTCACCATCTGGCCATTATAGCTTAACAGGCCAAAAGCTAAGGTGAGGAGAGCATCTCCCGCTAAAATAGCTATGTCTTCCCCAAACGCCTTATGGCAGCTTGGCCTGCCCCGGCGATAGTCATCGTTATCTAAGGCGGGAAGGTCATCATGAATTAAGGAATAGGTATGAATGAGTTCCAGGGCACAAGCAGTAGGAAGGACTTTCTGGCTATCACTTCCCACTATCTCAGCCGCTGCCAGGGCTAATATCGGCCTGAGCCTTTTTCCTCCTGGAAAGACAGTGGACCTCATTGCCCGATGGATTATCTCCGGAGGCTCGGACTCTTGAGGAAGATACTCAACCAAGGCCTCATCAATTAATTTTCTTTTCTCATCCCAGTACGCCTGAAAATCCATCAAAATAAGAGCTTCCCCTCCTCTCCAGCCCTCCTCTTGCCTTGTTCCGATGCTTCCTCCTCAAGTTTGGAGACATCAAATGGCTTTTTCTCCTTCTTCCCACCTTCAGATTTTACCAAGACCTCTACCTTTCTCTCAGCTTCTTCTAATTTCTTAGTGCAAATCCTGGCCAGTTTCATCCCCTCCTCATATTTCTTCACTGCCTCATCCAGGGACAAATTTCCCCCCTCCAAACCTTCAACAATATTCTCTAATTTCTTCAGTGCCTCCTCAAACTTCACCTCAGCCATAATTTCACCCCTTGATTTTCTCCACCCGGGAGAGAAAACTTCCTTCCTTTACCATGACCTTCACCCTATCCCCCGCCTTTAAGGTGCTTGCCTGCCTGATTATGGCTCTCTCCGGAAGTTTTAGAGAGATACTATAGCCACGGCTGAGGATGCCCAGCGGACTCAGGCTCTCTAATTTTCCAGCCACTCGGGCAACTCTCTCCTGGCTAAGCTCAAGGAGATGGCTTATGGCAGTGGCCAAATTCCTGGCTAAGTCGTCTATTCTCTGCTGATATTGCTGAATGGTCTCCTTCGGTCGGCGAAAGGCGTAGCTTTCTTTGGCTGCTGAGAGCCTATTCTTAAGAAGGGCCAAGGTATTCAGTATCCCCGATTTCATTCTGCTTTGAATAACCTCTATCTTATTGACCAGTTCCTCCTTAGCTACTATTACTAATTCCGCGGCTGCCGAGGGAGTGGGTGCCCTCAAATCAGCTACGAAGTCAGCGATGGTATAGTCTATCTCATGGCCCACCGCTGAGATGATGGGAATCCGGGAGCTATAGATGGCCCTGGCCACCACTTCTTCGTTAAAGGCCCAGAGGTCCTCCAGGCTTCCTCCTCCCCGGCCAACAATGATAACTTCTACTTCTCCCATCTCATTCAATTCATCAATGGCTCGGGCAATCTCCCCAGCGGCCCCCTCACCCTGCACTCTTACCGGATTAAGAAGTATCTCCACATTGGAGAAGCGCCGCTGAACGACATTGATTATATCCCGGATGGCTGCCCCAGTGGAGGAGGTAATTACTCCAATTCTGGTAGGCAGAAAGGGAATGGGCTTCTTATGGGCTTCGTCAAATAGTCCTTCCTCCTCTAATTTCTTCTTCAGTTGCTCAAAGGCTAACTGTAAGGCCCCCAGACCCCTTGGCTCTAATTTCTCTACCACTAACTGATATTCTCCCCTCCTCTGGTAGACACTTATCGTCCCCAGGGCAACTACCATTAAGCCATCTTCCATTTTGAACTTCAAATATTGATTCAGGCCCCTGAACATAACCCCATGTAACTCTGCAGACTCATCTTTAAGGGTGAAATACATATGGCCGGAGGAAGGAATCCTCAAATTGGATACCTCTCCCTCCACCCAGACCTCAGGGAAACTGTTCTCCAGGATTGACTTAATGCTGCGGGTGAGCTCAGCTACTGTATAAACGCGTCTTTCTTCATTCATATTCCGGCTCTAACTTCATCTGAATTCGCTCTATGGAAGTGGCTTTCCCGGTAGCCGGGTCCAGGTCGAGGATAACGCCAGCGAGCTGGGCATCCTCTCCAGCTGCCTCAAAGCGGACTGGGAGCTGAGTGAGGAAACGGTGCAAAATTATATCGGTCTTTACCCCAATAACTGAATCCATGGAACCGGTCATACCGATATCACTGATATAGGCCGTCCCCTGGGGAAGGAGCCTCTCGTCAGCGGTCTGGACATGAGTATGAGTTCCAACCACAGCACTCACCTTACCGTCCAGGAACCAGCCCATGGCAATCTTCTCTGAAGTGGCTTCAGCGTGCATATCCACAATGATTAGAAAGGTCTCGGCTCTTAGCTTCTTTATCTCCATCTCGGCTGTCCGGAAGGGACATTCTAAGGTTGACATGAAGACCCGACCGGCCAGGTTAATGACCCCCACTTTTGAGCCACTTGACGATTCCACTACCACAGAGCCAAATCCGGGCACTCCACTGGGATAATTAGCCGGGCGGAGGAGTCTGCGCTCCCTATCAACTATGGACATAATCTCCTTCTTATCCCAGAGGTGATTGCCGGAAGTGATAATATCTATTCCCTGGGAGAAAAGCTCATCAGCAATCTTTGGAGTGATTCCCGTTCCACCAGCGGCATTCTCCCCATTGGCCACGGTCAAGTCAATCTCCCTCTCCCGCTTTATCCTGGGAAGAAGTTGTCGGACTGCCCGGCGACCTGCCTTCCCAACTATATCTCCGATAAACAGAACCTTCATAGGGTTCTACCTGGCATAGTCTACTGCCCTTGTCTCTCTGATGATGATTACCTTGATCTGGCCCGGGTATTTCATCTCCTGTTCAATCTTCTTGGAAATCTCACGGGCCAGGCTAACTGATTCGGCATCGCCCACTCTATCCGGTTCGACCATAACTCGGATCTCCCGACCGGCCTGGATGGCGTAGGCCTTCTCCACTCCCTGGAAGGAGTCAGCGATCTTCTCCAATTTCTCCAGGCGCTGGATGTAAGTCTCCAGCGTCTCCCTCCGAGCACCCGGCCTTGAGGCAGAAATGGCATCGGCGGCCTGAATAAGCACCGCCAGGATGCTCTTTGGCTCCTCTTCTTCATGATGACAGACGATAGCATGGGTAATCTGAGGAGTCTCCCCATATCTTTTAGCTAAATCAGCCCCAATCCGAGCGTGGGCTCCTTCCACTTCATGGTCGACTGCCTTGCCAATGTCATGAAGAAGCCCTGCCCTCTTTGCCGGTCTGGGCTCTAATCCCAGCTCGGAAGTCATGATCCCGGCTAAATGGGCTACTTCCTTGGAGTGCTGAAGAACATTCTGCCCGTAGCTGGTTCTATACTTAAGGCGCCCGAGGAGCTTTATCTCCTCTGGATGTAAGCCATGCACTCCCGCTTCAAAGGCAGCTTGCTCGCCCGCCTCCCGGATGCTTACCTCCATATCCTTACGAACCTTCTCCACCACTTCCTCAATGCGGGCTGGATGAATCCTCCCGTCAGCGACCAGCTTCTCCAGGGAGAGCCTGGCTATTTCTCTTCGAACCGGGTCAAATCCAGACAAAGTGACTGCCTCTGGAGTATCATCGATGATGACATTTATACCGGTGCTCATCTCCAGAGCCCTTATGTTCCTTCCTTCCCGACCGATGATCCTTCCCTTCATCTCATCGTTGGGCAGAGACACTACCGTGACGGTTGATTCGGTCACCTGGTCAGCGGCACAGCGCTGGATAGCTAAGGTTATGATCTCTCTGGCCTTCTTCTCAGCCCTCTCCCTGGTCTCGTCCTCAATCCTCTTTAGCCTTACCGCTGCTTCCCGCCGGACCTCATCTTCCATCCTCTGAAGGAGTATCCGTCTTGCCTCATCCCGGCTGAGGCCTGAGATTCGCTGAAGCTTCTCCTTCTC
>JAUWHM010000099.1 GCA_030605915.1 Nitrospirota bacterium
GTCCATGGCCAGGGCTGGAAACTTCCCTTCATATATCGAAGGGTAACCTCCCCGTATATTCCCTTCCCCAAATAGACTCTATGCTGATGGTTCTTGGTGGAGGCTAAAATAAGTTTGGATGGTTCTATATAGCCTGGGTCCAGGTTTATTCTGCGGCCATCAGAGGAAAGAAACTCTTTCTCCAGCCTATTGGTGGATATCTTAATATCCACTATGTCATCGGGCTCAATGAGGTCCTGGAAACTGACAAATTTTCTCTTCAAATCCTTCCCCATCTCGGACTCATAGTAATGGGTATGGTTAAAGGGCATGAGTTCACTTTCAAAGTCTATCGGGCCAAATTCTTGGGAAAGTCTCTCCTGGACCAAATTAAACAGGCTGATTTCAGCTGATATCATCCCCATTATTAACTTTACCTGTTCAGGTTCTCTTGCTTCTCCCATAGTCAGCAGCTCACTTCAAAATCCCAATGACATTTGCTCATCAGTGACCTTCAGGTCAGCTTTTTCCTCCTTTATCTCCTTTACAAAATTATGTGCCAGCCGTGATGGTTCTGGAAGACGGTAACCCCGACCACAGTCAAGTACCATTTTAATGGAATGTTCTAAATCGGTCTTGTGCCCAATGGAGACAAAGACGGGCTTTACCCCTTCCTTCGTCCTCACCACGGCCCCGATGGTCTCTGCCCCATCCTCAAGCAGCGAATAAGCTCCCACCTCCTCTCCGGGAGACTGGTAAGAACCAACCAGGCGTGACTTGGCACAGCCAATGCTCGGCTTATCCAGGATTATTCCGAGATGAGTAGCCAGGCCCATTCTCCGGGGATGAGCCAAACCCTGAGCATCAAAGATGATTAGGTCTGGTTCCATCTCCACTTTCTCGAAGACACTCAATAAAGCTGGCCCTTCTCGAAAAGCAAGCAGCCCGGGGATGTAAGGAAAAGAGACCTGCACAGTTGCCTGTTGCTTCTCTATTATCCGGAGGTCTGGAAAGGAGAATATAATCACTCCGGCATAGGCCCGGTCTTCACGGAAGGAGATATCGGCCCCGGCAATTCTCCCCACCTCCCTGAACTTCCTCTCTACGATGACTTTCTTCCCGACCTCGATCTGTATTCGGGAAGCCTCCTGAGGAGAAACATTCCAGGGATGTAGATTATGATATTTCATCTTTTCCGATTCTTCTCACTAATAATTCTTAAGCCTTTTAGCGTTAAGAGGGGGTCTACCTCATCTATGGTTCTCGATTCGGGAGCCACTAAATTTGCCCATCCCCCGGTGGCTATCACCTTGGCTTCCTTGGCGAGCTCCTTGGCGAGTTCCTTCTTCATCCTCCTGACTATCCCGTCCACTAACTCGGCAAATCCATAGATGAGCCCCGATTGCATACTTTCCACCGTGTTCTTGCCAATCATTCTTCTCGGCTTGATGAGTTCAATACGAGGCAGGAGTGCCGTCTTCTCAAAGAGAGCCTCTACCGAAATTCCTATTCCCGGGGCAATGGCTCCTCCTAAATATTCTCCTTTCTCTGACAGGGCGCAGAATGTGGTGGCCGTCCCAAAATCGACAATTATAGCTGGACCGCCGTAAAGGTAGCGAACAGCCACAGCATTGACTATCCGATCTGCTCCCAACTCCTGAGGATAATCATACTTTATAGTTAAGCCCGTCTTGATACCAGGTCCTACTACCAAGGGCAAAAGGTGGAAGTATTGCTTGCTCATCTTCTCGAATGTCTCCAACAGGGGAGGCACTACTGAGGAGATGACCACGCCTTTTATCTTCTCGGGATTAATCCGAGCCGAGAGGAGAATTCCATATTCATCGGATGTCTTCTCTCTATCAGTTGAGAGGGCTAAATGTTCAGCGAGCTTCTTCCTATCAAAGACTCCAATCAGAATAGTAGTATTTCCAATATCTATTGTCAATAACATTTATTTGTCCTCCAAGAGGGTCACATCTCCACACAGAAGTCGCTTCACAAAGCCACTATCCAGGCGAACCAGTAGGGCTCCATCCAAATCGATATCGGTCGCCCGACCCTCAATTATCTCACCCTGGAAGGAGGCTCGAACCTGCCTTCCCAATGTGGCTGAAAGCTGCCGCCAACGATCCGCCACCTTCTCGGACTGACCTCCCTTGAGAAGAAGGT
>JAUWHM010000162.1 GCA_030605915.1 Nitrospirota bacterium
CAGAAGCCATAAATACCTATAAAGCCGTCTTAGGGATAGATGAAGATGACCTTTATACTTTAAGGAAATTGGGTGAGATATACCTTGAGCAGGAGATGAAAAAGGAAGCCAGACACTACTATGAGAAATTCGTTGCTCTAAAACCAGAAGATGTCGAAATCAGCCGTGAGCTTAAGAATTTAGATGCCCTCCTTACTATAGATAAAGGCGGGTGGGAAGAGGAGACAACCTTTATTGAGAAGACGGTGGACGGAGCCAAGACCAGAGAGGAAGCCAAAAAGAAGATAGAAGAGCTGCGTAAGGAGAAAGGGGAAGAAGTTTCTGTCGAGAAGCCAAAAGAGGCTCCCGTGGTAGAAGGAGTCGATATTGAAGCTTTATTCAAGCAGGCCGAGACCTTCCTCAGCCAGAACCGAATTGACGATGCCACTAACCAGTACAAGACGATAGTCAGCGCAGACCCGGATAATGCTCGGGCTCATCAAGCTTTAGGGGAACTCTACATTCGGGGAAGATATTTCGATCAGGCTATTGAGGAATATGAGAAAGTGATAGAACTTGACCCGATGAATAAGTCCATATTAGATAGTTTGGCTAACCTCTATGTCAGAAAAGGTGAAATTGATAAGGCCATTGAGAAGTATGAGAGAATAATTGCTCTTGACCCGGAGAATCCTGTCACCCATAGGGTTCTGGGAGACTTTTACCTGAAAAGGGGAAACAAGGATAAAGCTATTGAACTTTACGAGAAAGTAGCTAACTTAGATCCAAAGAATGTAGCCATCCACAGGACCTTAGGAGACTTCTATTTGGAGAGGAACGAGCTGGACAGAGCAGTCCAGGAGTATGAGAAACAAGCAGATCTTGAACCAAATAAGGTAGCTACGCATGAGAAATTAGGTGACCTTTACTTAGAGAAAGAAAATTTCCATAAGGCTAAGGAAAAGTATGAGAGAGCCTTAAATATAGAGCCAGCTAATAAGGCCATTCAAAGAAAAATAAAAGAGATTGAATTCAAGAAGTTCGATGTCCTTATCAGAGAATGCGAGGAGGCTCTGAAGGTTAGACCGGATAACATAGAGGCCAAAGAGAGAATGGAGAAAGCCCACCGTGATAAGCTAAATTTAATGATTGAAGACTGTCAGGAAAGAATTAAGGACAATCCCAAAGATATATCCTTGCGGTTTGAGTTAGGAAAACTCTATAAAGAGCAAGGAGAAGTGGATATGGCTCTGGCCGAGTTCCAGGCCTCAGTCAACGAGCCCAGGGTGAAACGCCAGTGCCTTTATATGATTGGAGTCTGCTTCCGGGAGAGGAACATGCTCGATATGGCTGTGGCCCAACTCCAGAAAGCCCTGGCCATAAATCCGGGGGGAATGGATGAAGAAGCTAAGGAGATACGCTATCAGTTAGGACAAATCTACGAGAAGATGGGGCAGGCCGCCCAGGCCATGTCCGAGTATAAGAAGATTTATGAAGTGGATATCACCTATAAGGATGTGACTCAGAAAATAGAAGCTGCCTATACAAGGTGAGGTTAATATCTGCCCTTACGCTTTACCGTTCTCAGAGCATTCCCATGGGGTCAACATCCAGGCTTATTCTCACCCGACCCGAGGCTGGTTCTTTCAATTGAGAGAGACTCTCCTTAAGAATCTCTCGCATCTCACCTGTCCGGCTCCCCTTAAGGATTATCTGCCAGCGCCATTTTCCCTTAATTCTGGCCAGAGGGGCCGGAGCCGGTCCGAGCACATCTATTCCCTCTTCCTTATTACCCTCTAAGATACGGCCAAGTTTACCGGCTACTTTCATAACGCGACCCGCATCTGTGCTCTGGAGAGTTACATTTATCAGGTGGCTGAATGGAGGATAGCCAAGTTCACGGCGGAACTTTATCTCCTGCCCATAGAAGTTAGGGTAATCGTGGAGACGAGCCGCCTGAATGCTGTAATGCTCTGGATTGTAGGTCTGGATAATCACCTGGCCATGAATATCTCCCCGCCCGGCTCTTCCGGCTACCTGAGTGAGAAGCTGGAAGGTCCTTTCGCTCGAGCGGAAGTCGGCTAAGTTTAAGGCAGTATCGGCGGAAATCACTCCCACCAGAGTCACCCTGGGAAAATCCAGACCCTTAGCAATCATCTGAGTTCCCACTAAGATGTCAATACCATGTTTTTGAAAGGCGCCTAAGATCTGGCCATGTGACTTTTTGCGTCTTGTAGTATCAGAATCCATCCTTCCAATGCGAGCCTCAGGCAGTAGTCTTTTCAGTTCACTCTCCACCTTCTGAGTTCCTACTCCAAAGTAACTGACCTGACGGCTCTGGCATTTGGGGCAGACCTCAGGCTTTTCCTCCTCATAATTACAGTAATGGCAGCGGAGCCGCTCTGTCTTAGAATGATAGGTGAATGAGACATCGCAGTGTGGACAACGCAGGGCCTGGCCACAGTCCCGGCAAAGCACGAATGTTGAGAATCCACGCCGGTTCAGGAATAGTATTACCTGCTCCTTTCCCTCCAGTCGCTCCCGCATTGAATGCTGTAACCTTAAAGAAAAGATGGAGCGGTTGCCCCGCACGGTGAGCTCCTTTCGCATATCTACTATTTCTACCTCAGGCATAATCTTACCATCTATTCTACTGGTAAGTTCTGCCAATTCATACTTTCCCCGCCTGGCCTGAAAGTAGGATTCTAAAGAAGGAGTAGCTGTCCCTAAGATAACGGCTGCTCCCGAGAGGCGAGCTCTCTCTAAGGCTACTTCCCGGGCATGATATTTAGGGCTTTCCGTTTGTTTATAGGAAGTCTCATATTCTTCGTCAATGACAATTAATCCTAAGTTCTTGAAGGGAGCAAATATGGCTGAACGGGCTCCCACCACAATGTCTGCTTTCCCTTCCCTCATTCTCATCCATTCCTGAAAGCGTTCCCCACGGGAGAGACGACTGTGCCAGAGAGCAATCCTTCCCCCGAAGCGGCTCCTGAATCGCTCGAGCGTCTGAGGAGTGAGAGAGATCTCAGGGATGAGGACGATAGCCTGTTTGCCTTTCTGTAGAACCCTGGCGATGGACTGAAGATAGACCTCCGTCTTGCCGCTTCCGGTAACGCCATGAAGGAGAAAGGTGGTTGAACTGTCCTTTTCCAGACTCTTCTCAATAAGTTTCAGCGCTTCCGCTTGCTGGAAGGTGGGGATGAGAAAGGGGGTTCTCTCTATGGATTTTTCTTCTCCGCGCTTCTTAACCCTTTTCATCCGGGGAGGCGAAGCTGCCTTAAGAACTTCTCCCCAGGCACAAGCATAATAATCTGCCATCCACTTGGTCAGTTGGAGCATCTCAGCATCGAAGATGGGAAAGGGATCTAAAATAGCTCCAATGTCCTTGACCCTGGCGATGGGAGCATGGGAAGCTAATCCAACCACATATCCGGTGAGGCGCTGACCGGAGAAGGGAACCATTACCCTTTTGCCCACCTCAATCTCCTCCCTCATCCCTTCCGGGACAGAATAGTGAAATATGCGGTCAATGGGCAGGCCAACTACTACCTGGGCATACTCTCTTGCCATATTTGTAGGGATCGGATTTATAGAGCTCGAACTGCCTGAACTATTTTGGCCATATGTTCTGGGGTAGTGCCGCAGCAGCCACCGATGATATTCGCCCCAGCTTTAATCAGTTCTTCTACCTGAGCAGCCATAGCCTCCGGGCTCTCATTATAGACAGTCTTACCTTCAAGAAGCATAGGTTTTCCAGCATTTGGTTGAGCCATTAAGGGCTTATCGGTCAGCATCCTCATCTCCTTGATAACTTCAGCCATCTCCTCTAAGCCAATCCCTCCGCAGTTAGTTCCAATGACATCTACTCCGGATTCACTCAGTCCTTTCACCATAGTCGGGATATCCACTCCCATCATCGTCCGGAAACCTCTCTTCCCAGGATCAAAGCTCATACTAACTATAACTGGTAGATTGCTATTCTCCTTAGCCGCCCGGACTGCTGCCTGGCACTCCTCTAAGGAGCTCATCGTCTCCACAATAACAGCATCTATCCCCCCTTCAACTAAGGCTAATATCTGTTCTTTAAAGACCTGGTAAAACTCCTCCAACTTAACTGACCCCACTGGCTCCATAAATTCTCCCGTGGGACCGACATCACCTAAAACGAAAAGGGGTTGAGTATATGTATTGCTAAGGGGGACTTGCTCAATGGCCTCCTTGGCAATCTTAGCTCCAGTTACATTAAAGTCACCAGCTCTATTCTCCAAACCAAATTTCTTCAGCTTAAATCGATTTCCACCGAAGGTATTGGTGAGGATGAGATTGCATCCAGCTCTTAAATAGGCTCGATGGATAGCTTGCACTTCTTCCCGGTGGCTGATATTCCACTGTTCAGGACACTCTCCTGTTCCCAAGCCTCTACTCTGAAGCATCGTCCCCATAGCTCCATCAGCAATGAGAATACCCTCTTTTAGCCTGGATAACAAGCTCTTACCCACCTTACACTCTCCTAAAGAAATCAACCGTCCTTGTGACACCCTCCTCTAAGGAAACCTTTGGCTGCCAGCCTAAAACTACCTCTGCTCTTCTAATATTTAAATAGTTTCTCAAGAGCTCCCCTTGACGGGCAGAACCGTAAACTGGCTTTCCTTTAAAGCCGATTGTCTCAGCTATTCTCTTGAAAAGTTCATTAACTGAGGTCCCCCGATTAGTGCCAATATTAAAAGCTCCTTGCACTTTTTTATTTAAGGATAGCCGGTTGGCTTCAACTACATCACCAACATAGACATAGTCGCGAAGTTGTTCTCCGTCACCGAAGATAGTTGGGGATTTTCCCTCCAGCATGGCATCAATGAAGATAGCAATTACTCCTGCTTCTCCCTTCGGGTCCTGCCCTGGCCCATAGACGTTGCCATATCTGAGGCAGACAAAATCCAGGCCATAAGTGTGTCGGTAAAAACGCAGGTAGTATTCTACGGTGCATTTACTTACTCCATAGGGAGAAAGAGGTCTCAGGGGAGCCTCTTCATGGAAAGGGAGATTATTCCCTTCCCCATAGATTACCCCTCCTGAGGAGGCAAAGATAATTTTTTCCACTTTATATTTGCGGCAACCCTCCAGTAGATTCAGGGTTCCAATCACATTGACTTCAGCATCAAAGCAGGGATCAGCTACAGATTTTCTCACATCTATCTGGGCCGCATGGTGCTCTACACAATCAATTTTCTCCTCTTTAAATACCTTCTCTAAACCAGCATCCCTGATATCCATTTGATAAAACTTTGCCTCCTTGTTTATATTCTCCTCCGTCCCACGGGACAGGTCATCAACCACTACCACCTTATGCCCATCCCCGATTAAACCATCTACGATATGGGAACCAATAAACCCCGCTCCCCCGGTAACCAGTACCTTAGCCATCTGCTATCCTCTCCCTCCCGAGTATATAGATTATTCCTTCTCCTGTCAATCAAGAAAATTCAAGAAAATTCGATTCGCTATTATCCTCTCCTCAAGCGGGAGAGGTCTCCGAAGGCGACTCGCCCTGGTGAGATGGAGGTGAGGGGTCAACTTGCACAACCCTACCGGAAGGCAGGGAGTTTCCAGTCCCGATTCCGTTTCACATCCCTCTCCCCTTGCGAGAGACGATGGAGGTGAGGGAGGCTAAGGGCAGTGTCATTGTTCCAATACTTATGCAAAGGTCATTAAGTGTGTTATCGAAAGAAAGAAGATTGAAAGAGTTGAACCTATAGTGAGACGTACGAGCAAGGCAATTGTAGCCAATCCGTCGTCTTCTCTTGCCCGAGGCAAGTGGGGAGAAGTTTATCCAGCAAACTATTAAGATAGCAAGAATAATAAGTAAGGCAGATTTGGTTTTCATATTCTTCCCCTCAAACTTGCCTTGCTTCGTGACCTGAGTGCGATTACCTGCTGGATCATAGGACTAGTATTGCGTGAAGTGTGAATACCTAACGCCCTCCCTATATTTTAAGGATACGGTAGCATATTAAGGATTTCTGCTTTTTTATACTCCCATAGGCGTCCTTGTGCTCCACACCAGATACTCTCCTCGTCAACTCCGAGTGAGAGCACAGAGGTAAGCCCAGAACACCACCACCAGATGTTATCCATCTTGGAATAAACAAATAATCTGTTACCCGACCCCACATAAAGAAACTTTTTGTCAAAAGCCAGAACATTCATAACATTGAGCTTTCCCAACGGAGTTCTTCCCTGACTGCCTCCCATACCACTCACCTTCACCTCCGAATATACCTTGAACACTTCGCCTGTTTTTTCATATCGCAGCAGCACTTCCCATGTTGGGTATATAGGCCGGCTTCCGATCCAGGCTGATTCATCATCGACAACCATCTCAGTGATTACGTACTTGCCACCAGGCAACAGATTTCTCCAGACCCCTGTCTCTTTGTTCATAACACTCACAGAGCCGTGGGCCGTGCCTATCCAGAGCCGGTTATCATCGACGGCCAGAGCAGTCACCGCATAGGGTTCCTCTACCGCCTCCACATAGACTGACCATTTTCCCGCTTTTTTATCGTAGCGGCTCACTCCTCCTTTGCCCGCTGCAAATAATCCCCACCGTGACCTGCTTGATGTATCATTCGGATCAGGAGCGTTTTCAACCTCCAGATCTCCGCCGCCAAACCATACATAGTCCTTATCAACTGCAATGGAGTAGATTTCATTATCAAAGAGTCCATCTTCAGTTGTAAAGTGTTTCCATTTGTCTTCCTTTCGCGAGTATCTCAATATCCCACTTCCAGCAGTAGCACACCACACATATTGACCATCCAGTGCCAGGGCGGTAACAGGGTGCTCGATCTCTTCTTCTGCCGGACTTGGCAAGGACCATCTTCTTGTTTCTTGATCATAGCAAAGGAGAAAGAATCGAGGGCTGTGGTTGTTTCCCTGCGTGAACCAGCGGTCCCAATTGCCACCGCCACAGAAGACCTGTTTGCCATCGGAGACAATAGCGTTCACGAAGGAGTCTTTGTATTCCGCACCGAGCGGATAAGCTACACCTTTTATCGCAATCCTCGGCAGTTCTTTCGGTACTTCTTTCATATGCTTACTCAAGAATTCCTCTAACTCCTGCATTCTACCAGTCTTTTGTGCGCATAATCTTAAGCCGTCTACGTCGACTGGGCCTTTTGCTCTGAGAAGCCATTTGTAAGACTCAATAGCCTCATTATATTGTCCGAGCTTCCGACATGCTATGGCCTTGGACCGGTAAAAATACCGGCCGCCGTCCTTGTATTCTCGTGGATGAAGAGACGCATGGCGGATACCTTCCTCCGCCGACCGCTTCATTGCCTTCCAATTACCTGCTTTTTGCGACAGGTTCAATAGTTCAGACAGCAGAATTCTCCTTGTGATGGAGAGAAGGTGAGCCTCCCAGCGGTCTGACGCCATGATAGTTTCAGGCATCAGCTCAACCGCCTTTTCTTTCTCCGTGATTGCTTTCTCCAAGTTCGTATACTGAGGATTTGTTTCCCTGCATACCGAGCCCCTGCTATATAACCATCCTAGAGTCTTGTGTACCAGGTAACAGCTTTTCCTGCTGTCACTCAGCCTTTCGCCCTCTGCTTCGAGAGCTTCAATCGCTGTCTCTACCCCGCTCATCTTCTGGTAACATTTAGCCAGGAAGAGGATTGGTTGTTGAATGTTATGAGGACTGTAGGAAAGCTTGATATGGCGATCAATATATTGCCGATAAAAGTCAATATACCCAGCGTAGTCTTCCAGTTGGATGCAGACTCGTGCAGTATAGTACATGAGATTAGAGTGCGCATTGTCCGCTGACATCCCGTGGTAGGGGATGTAGGGTATGCGGTCCCATTTGCTGGCAATTTTCTTCAGAATAGACAGTCTCTTTAACAGCATCTCCCGTGCTCTCTCTTCTGCTCCTGTGGTCTTGAGGTAATACCCGAGCCCCCAGTAATGGCTCGAGAGCACTCTATAGCCTTCTTGCAGACTCCACAATGCCTCCCAGGTCCGAGCACCTTCAGGAAAAGCCTCCAGATACTCGGAGTACTCCCTCACCGCCTCCTGAATATATGCTACCTTGGAGTCGGCCTCTGTTCGCGGCGGAAACCTGCGGCGTCCCCCCATCTTTAGGTGTGCAAGGTCATATGTGCGTGCAATCCAGTATTTGGCAGCGGAGTTAGACGAGTCCAGATAGAAGGCCTTCTGGAAGGCACGGAGCGCCTGCTCGAAATACTCTTCACGCCTCACATCAAGCTCTCGAAACTTCTCTAGAGTCTCAAGTCCTCTCAGGTAAAAGAGGTTAGACTCGGGCTTCCTGGGATCCTCCTTCAGCAAAGATTCAACATCTCTCTTTTTGGGAATTACCTCAAGTACATCAATGACCTTACGTATGATTTTTTTCTCGAGTTGAGTGAATTCTTTGACTTCACCCTCTACATCAAATTTGTGGGAAGGGCCTTCTACTCCCTGCTTCCTCACCACCACCTCTATCTTGAGAGCTGAATCCTCCATGGGCTGGCCAGGTTGAGGCATCTCACAGAAACTACCTCCAATAAGAATATCGGCACCCAGAGCTTTCTGCGCCGTGGCATCCTCAATGAGTCCGGATTCGCCAAGGTGTGCTTCTTGGATAATCTTATCTATATGGCTTCTTTCTAATAGCAGTAAACCTCCAACTCTCTTGAGATCGGCCATAATCATCTCCGGAAGTTCTACCTCAAGCGGGTCAAGCCGGTCAAACTGGCTTGTATTCCTGAATTGAAGCACAGCAATTGTGTTGCGTTTTTCCTTGGGCTTAAGCCCGGCAAGGGCAACATTTAAATCCTTCCTGAGACATTTAGCCAGGGTTTTCTGATAAGAGAAAAGCTCCTTTTCTTTACACCTGAGATTCTCTTCCCCCAAGATATTGCCTGTGGAAGGTTGAACTAAATCAACCTTAATCTGAATTATCCCTCTCTTCTTCTCCAATTCCCCCACTACCATTATCTGAGCACCAAGCAATCTGCCAATCTGAATAGCTCTATCTTTAGGTCCTAACCCGAATAGAGTTAACTCTAATTCCTTGAGTATCTCATCGATCTTGTTCCTTTCCACCAGGGTGAGCCTTCTATCCTTGCCCAGTTCTATGGTCAGAAACTCAGCATATCGCCTGCCCCACTCCAGAAGTTCAGCATCGTCATCCGGGTTGGTAAAATTCATGATGGCCAGGGTGTTCGTCTGATGCTCAGAAGCAGCAGAGGCAAGGCTAAAGCAACCTGCCAGTAAGATAATCCAGATATTAATTGAGATAGCCTTCGTCAATATGTGCTTCATCATCTAGTCTCGCGCCACACCAAGGTGTTTTTTTATTGACACTTAATTACATATCTGATTTACTGGTCTTAAACAGCTCTCTCTCCCATCTCTTCATCTTCCGCCAGCAGGTCTTATTCATCTTCCTCACTACTCTCACTCGGGAATCATGAGGGAATTCTTCCAGAAATCTATCCAGCTCTATCCTGGCATGAGACCACGACTTCTGGGTAATGTAGCTCTTCGCATTCCAGAATCGGGCATCTGCATGCTCAGGATTGAGATTCAGGGTATTCATAAACTCCATAATGGCATGGTCATACATGCAGCCGTAGTAATAGCCCAAACCCCTAATGAAATGCAGATTAACCTCATGAGACTTGTCAATGTCCAGTTCAGGAAGCGATTCTATTTTAATGTCTAAGTCTCTGAGAAGCTTTAAGGTTAGCTCCCTACTCAACTGCACTATATCCGTTACTTTCCCCTTAACTTCTTCTGATTTGATCAGTTCGGTTGTTTCCACATCCAAAAGATGAGCATTTATCTTCATGGTGGAATTAACTAAGCTGAACCCCCCGGCAAGCATAATATTTGCTCCCACTAGCTTTCCGACCTTAACCTGAGTTTTCTCATCAACCAACCCCCGCAGGCTTATCCTCTGCTCCCTGGCTATCCTTTTCAGGCTCTCCCTATCCACCATTGTGATACCCTCAGCCTTAGCCAGGTCAGCAAGGAGCAAGTCAGCCAGCCCCTCCTCCAGTGGCTCCAGCTTCTCCAGCCCACTGGCATTGTCAAATGGGAGGACGGCGATGGTCTTAGTTTTCACCGCCTTTGCAGAAGCTAATATAATCAAAAATGTAACGATGGTTACTACACTAACTAATCCATGTTTGGATACCATTTCCTCCTCCCTTTCACTTTGTAACTGCTTCTTGCACCCCAGAGAGTAAGCCAGACAAACTGCTCAACCAGAAGCCATCTAAACTCTGCCATACTAGGTAAAATCCCTTGTTTCTATCTGAGATTAAGGAATATATGTGCGGCTTGCAGAATGAAAGTGTCCCTGGCTCATTCCAATCCATGCCGTTTTCAGAGGTACAATAGACAAGGCCAGGGGCAGTCCCCATCCAACTGAGCAAGAAAATTCCTTCGGGACTTTGAATCAAGGATGGCCTTCTGCAATTTCGAAACTTTTCGGCGTCCTTCACAATCAGTTTTGGCTTAGTCCACAATATCCTGTCACCAGAGCTTGAAATAGAAATACCATCCCAAATGTCTTTGGGATTACCATATCTGCCCCATAATGTTTTCTCAAACACAATCCATAGTCTACCACGGTCATCTTGGAATAATGAAGGATTCTTGCATCCTCCGTCTCTCTCGTATATTGTCGCTCTTACTGGGTCAGTCCATTCCTTTCCGCCTCTCGAGGATGCTACCAGGATGCTTGGAGAGCCCGCCGTTCCCCAAGCTAATAGATAAC
>JAUWHM010000083.1 GCA_030605915.1 Nitrospirota bacterium
GCCACAAGGCCATTTGTTTATGACAGCCAGGGGAAGCGGGACCCTTTCGTTCCCCTGGCCGGGTTGGAAGAGGGACCGAAGTTGGCCTGGCTTTCCTTGGAGGGTATACTCTGGGACCCAGCGTCTCCCATGGCTATCATCAATGATAAGATTGTCCGTAAAGGAGATAAAATTGAGGGTGCTGAGGTAGTAGAGATTAAAGAAGACCGGGTGATTTTACGTTATGGGGAGGAGCAATCCATCCTCAGATTAAAGTAAAGGAGGGAAGAAAATGGTCAAAGGGAAAGTGCTTATGGTCAATGGGGGCTTGGTTATAGTTATGCTGCTGGGATTAGTTGGCTCGTTATCCCTGTCCTCTGGACAGGAGGTAGCAGGGGAGGAAGAAGTCTCACGCGGCGTTAGGGAAGAAGCTCTCATTAGCATCAACATCAAGGATGCTGATATTAAGAATGTCCTTCGCCTCATAGCTACCAGTGCTAATGTTAATATCATTTCCGGTCGTGATGTGACAGGAACAGTATCGGTTCGCATCAAGGATGTTCCCTGGGAAACGGCCTTGGCCACAATCCTCAAAACCTACGGCTTCGCCTATGTGAGAGAGGAGAATATTATCAGAGTAACTACCATTGAGAAATTAAAGAAAGAAGGTTTGCAAACTAAGACCTACTTCCTCAATTTCGCTACCGCCGCCGATATCCAGGAATCGATAAAAGAGGTTCTCTCCGAGCGGGGAAAGATAAAAACGGATGAAAGAACGAATGCTTTAATTATCACCGATGTCCCCGGCTATCTGACAGAGGTAGAGAGAATAATAAAGGAGCTGGATACAGAGACGGTGCAGGTCTCCATAGAGGCTAAAATTATGGAAGTTACTTTGGCCAAGGGAGAGGACCTTGGCATCAGTTGGGGAACGGAGATTTCTGCCACCGGCTCTCAGAGGCCGACTATCTGGCCCTTTGAAACAAAGTCAGGCAGTAAGTGGACCCCAGAAGATTTCCCGACTGGCGGGACGTTCAAATTTGGAATCCTCGACGCTACCGGGTTGAGCGCCACTCTGAAAATGCTTCGTCAGCGAACCGATACCAATCTGCTTCAGAGTCCGAGAGTGACTACCTTAAATAACCAGGAAGCAACTCTGACCACCGGGACTCAATATCCCATTCCTACATACGCGTATAACGCTGACACAGGACAGTGGGAGATCACTGGATTCGAATATCTGGATCTGGGTATAACCCTCAAGGTAACCCCTAATGTGAATAGAGAAGGCTACATCACCATGAAAATTCACCCTACAGTAAACGAGATGGGAGATAAAATACAATTTGGTACTGGTGCCGGGGCAGCTAATATCCCCAGTTACACTACCCGGGAGGCTGAGACTCAGGTTATGATCAGGGATGCGCAGACAATCGTCATCGGGGGGCTGATGGAAGCCAAGGAGCAGGAGGTGGTGACCAAGGTACCTGTCTTAGGGGATATTCCCCTGCTTGGTTATCTCTTCCGGAAGAGAACTCTTGACAAAGCAAAGAATGTAAAGACCGATTTGGTTATCTTCATCACTGCCTATATAGTCAAGCCTGGTGAAGTGTGGGAAGAGGACAGGTTGAAGTTAGAGAGGTTAGAGTATCCGGAGAAGCAGAGGCTGGATGAGATTAGGAAAGAGACTGTGAAGAGTCTTTACCAGGTTGGCAAGAGCTATTACCGGGAAAGGAAATATGATGAGGCCATAGAGCAGTTCCGGAAAGCCCTGGAACTTGATCCCACCCACCGTGGTGCCCGCCGCTATCTGAAGAGAGCAGAAAGGTATCTGGAGAAGAGAAAGTAGCAAGAGATAGTATGATTTGGAAGGAAAAGGATTGAAGGTGATTAAAGGGATTTTCCTGAAATTCTCTAACTATATCATCGAATTTTCAGAAAAGAATTAATTTGTATATGAAGACATCCCTATAAGAACCGAAGCGAGAAACTTAAAGGTGGGATAAGATACACCTTGACGGTGTATTTTTTTGTGGGACATAGCCATGGAGAGGCAGAAAGTAAGAATGAAATTCAGAAAGGGGGAGGAAGTAAGGTTTATCTCCCATCTAAATCTGACCAAAGCCTTGACTCAAGCCCTGCGCAGAGCAGATTTACCGGTGGTTCATTCTCATGGATTTAGCCCCCGTCCCCGGATTAGCTT
>JAUWHM010000147.1 GCA_030605915.1 Nitrospirota bacterium
ACTTACCAACTTCCAGACTCCCTATTTCATCCTCAAGACCCATGACCCGGGCCGGATTAAGTGAAGTAAACTTTGAGGCTTGACTGAACGAAAGCCCGCACTTTTTTACCAGATTTCGCAGTGCATAATTCATGGTCAGAATGCTTCCTACAATGATTTTGCTATCGCTGGTCAGCCTGGCCACATCCTCCTTTTTGGTAGAGAATTCTCTCCCATCCGACATCCTGTATACCCTATCGGGAAGGCCAGTCCCGGCCATAGAATCGGTTATGCTGACTACATTTTCTTCTCCCTTAGCCTTCAGAGTAAGCTGAACCAGAGCCGGATGGACATGCACCATATCCAAGATTATCTCTACTGTCAACTCTTCGGCGATCAAACAGAAATCGGTTAACGCTGGTTCTCCCACCCCTGGCACTCCTGGTTCCCTTTCTCGTGGGGGAACGGCATTGAACAGATGGCAGACATGATTTAGTCCAGCCTCTACTGCTTTCCTGAGGTCGTCTGCAGTTGCAGCCGAATGGCCTAAGGAGGCAACCGTTCCGTTTTCTCTCAAAGCTCTGATCAAATCCAGAGAGCCAGGAAGTTCGGGAGAAAGAGTCATCATCTTAAGACTAGTTTTCCCCTTCCCTATGAGCTCCTTATACTCTTGAGGATCAGGCAGGCGAAGATATTTCTCATCCATGCCCCCTTTTACTAACGGATTGATGTAAGGCCCTTCCAGGTGAGCTCCCAGGACCCTGGCTTGCCCCAGTTCTTTATCTGCCATCGTTTTCTCAATATCATCCAGAAAGCTGAGGAACTCCTGGTGAGTAGCACTGGCTAGGGAGGGAAGAAAAGCGGTCGTCCCATATTGAGGCTCCAGGGAGGCTATGCCCAGAATATCCCTTCCTGTGGGACCATATTGTCCTAGACCATGAAGATGAATATCCACAAAACCAGGGAGAACAGGAGCATCCCCAAAATCGAGAACCTCTCCTTGACTGGTAGAAGAAGAGATAGACTCACCTACCTTTGTGATCTTCCCTTGGCTAATAGTTAGCTCACCCGGGAAGATGACTTGAGTAGGGGTAACGATTTTTCCCCTAATTATCAACTTGTTCAAGGCATTGTACTTCCTCTCTTCATAGGATGTCTTCAAGATCTGTGATATTTGCTGTTAATGCCCGGAAAAGTTGTCCTGTTTCAGAGATTAATTTCTCTCTCGTCCATTTCCTCTGGCCCAGAGGAATAAATGGATTCAAGTCAGTAATGATTTGTCTCTCACTAAATCTATCTATCTTTTGCTCAATGGTAGCGATTAGGCTTTTTAGGGGAATTTGAGTCAAGGCCGCGATAATCGTAAAATTAAAGGGCATCTTTGTTTTCATCATAAACCAGAGGTCGAAAAGGTCTCTTGCTTTCCCCCGTTCAATAAAGGCTCTCACCTTTTGCCCAACTAAATATTCAGTCTTCACTACCTGGATATTAAAGGAGCGAGGAGAAAAAATACTATACAGAGTTTTAATTTCGCCTTCCGTAATATCATTAAAGTTTATCTCCATTTTCATCTTGAGGTTCCGCCTCTCATAACTAAACCTTATCTCAAGAAGTGCAGTATTTCTCTTGACGATAGAATCGGTAATTTCAGTATCCTTTGCTAGTTCTTCTAATTCAGTCAGAATATCTTTTCCTTTCTTTTCTTTGCTCAGTGAAAAATCTAGATCCTCTGAATAGCGATTCATATTATAAAAGAGATGCAGGGCTGTTCCTCCCTTGAAAACCAGGTAAGGCTTAAGGGGGGACTGGCTGATTCTCTTGAGCAACTCCATCTGGATATATTCCCTGACCACAGAGATAATATTTATTCCCCTCGAATTCGCTAAGTTTTTAAAATCGATATCCCTCAGTTCCATTCTACTTTCCCTGCAATTTTTTAATTATATCCTTTACTTCCGGTGAATATTTCTTCTTCAGAAAACCTCTCAATTCAGCCCAGTTAATTTTATTCAGGTAGAGTTCGTCAAAATTCAAGCTCCGTCGGCCAAGCGAGGTGTAATAGGCCATATCCAAAAGCACCTTCTCTGGCGAGGCAATGTAAAAACCCTTTTCAATTTTAAAACCAAAGTTGAATAGTCTTTGAGGAAGTTTACTATATGTATACTCTATATCTCCTATTACATATCTTTTACTTCTTAAGGAAGCTGAACTAATTGAGGTGGGAATTTGAGTAGTCATTCCCCAATAGTTAAGAGCGGATTCGAAGGAGATATAGGAAGGAGAAAGGAGTCTATTACCAATCCGAAAAGGGTTTATCTCCCTATCAGATAATACATATAAATCTTTCTTAAGCCTTTTTAAGATTCTCTTTTTGACCATTCTCCCGGCAATGACTCTCGTGCTCTCAAGCTCTGATTCCAAAATGGTTGACAAGTCTCTAATGTCTAAGAAGTCAGCGGAAACCCCTTTTATTTTCTCAAATTTTTCGTACATTTCTCGCCCTCAGGTTACAATAATTAACAATAGTGTTTATTATCGTATCTTAATTATAACCTATATTTATTAAAAGTCAAGGTATTATATATCTACTGAAGATTATATTTGGTAGAATTACATTGACAGTTCGTTGGGATTTTGAATCGGCAGCCAGACTAAACGAAGCCCCGCTATTAGTGGGGCTTCGTTGAAGATGGCTGCTCGGCCAGGGCTCGAACCTGGAATACCAGATCCAAAGTCTAGTGTGTTACCAGTTACACCACCGAGCAAAGAGAACCTGCCAATCATCCCCCTCTCTGCTACCTCCCCCTCCGCTTGGGGCAGGGGAGGGGAGTTGATTTTTGCCACTCTCAGTTTTTCCTCTCCCTGCTAGGGAGAGGTCTCCGAAGGCGACTCGCCGTGGCGAGATTGAGGTGACAGGCAACTTTGAGATTCTGATAGTATAAAATAACATAACGTAATGAGCGCTGTCAATAAAAACTTGACAGCCCATTGGGAGGGTGTATAATGCCGGCAGGAGGAAAAAGAGTGAAAAAAGTGACGAAAGGGGTGAGAGCCACTGTTTCTTTTATGCTTCTCGTATTCTTTGCTTTAGTCCTATTCATTCTATCTTCTGCTATCACTCCGTCTTCTGCTCAGGATGGAAGGAAGGTTTATGTCATCCCCATTCAGGACCGCAAGATATTCATGGTTGACCTGGGGCAGTCGAGCTTCGTCCGACGGGCAGTTGAGGAGGCAGAGCGCGACAAGGCGGAAGCAATAATTCTAAGAATAAAGACATTTGGGGGCCGGGTAGATGCCGCTGTTGAGATAAAAGACATCCTCTTTGAGACGGATATAAAGACGATTGCCTTTGTTGAGGGAAGGGCAATCTCAGCCGGTGCTCTAATTGCCCTTTGTTGCCAATCAATTGTTATGAGCCCGGGAAGCAGCATGGGAGCAGCCACTCCGGTAAGCCTCTCCCCAGGCTCATTAGAGGGAAAGCCCAAGCCAACCAGCGAGAAGGAAGTCTCCTTCGTCCGGGCAGAATTTAAGTCAACTGCTGAGAGGAACCACCACCCGGCTAAATTAGCTGAGGCCATGGTTGACCCGGATATAGAGCTTGTTGCGGTACCCATTGATGGGGAGTTGCGTATATTAACTCCCGGAGAGGTGGAGGAAAAGAAGAAAGAACTTGGAGAAGAGAAGATAAAGATAGAAAAGACTGATATTCCCGAAGGTTTTGCCAAAGGGAAACTCCTCACGCTTACGGCTGATGAGGCACTAAGATTTAAATTAGCTTCCCATAAAGTGTCAAACCTTGAAGAAATCCTGCCACTTTATGGATTTGAGGGAGCATCTCTTGTAAGTGTTGCCATCACCTGGTCAGAAAATTTAGTTCGTTTTCTCACTAATCCGATTGTCAGTGGTCTTCTGCTCACCTTAGGTATGCTGGGATTGGTCTTTGAATTAAGGATTCCTGGCTGGGGAGTGAGTGGGACGATTGGACTCATCTGTCTTGCCCTTTTCTTTGGAGCGCACTATATGTCTGAAATGGCTGGTTGGGCAAAAGTCACTATACCGATTCTCTTCCTTCTTGGCGTGACACTGCTTCTTCTGGAGATATTGGTCATACCTGGGTTTGGCATCGCTGGTATTGGGGGAATAGTCTTCATTGTGGCCAGTATCTTCCTCACCCTGGTTAAACATCCCCTGCCCACTTTCCCGGGAGCGGCCGAGGAATGGTGGCAGGCTCTCTACATCGTATCTGGATCCATCATTTGTCTCTTCGTTATTGCTATCTTCCTGTTTCTGTTCATTCCTCAAAGCAATCTCTGGAAGAAAATCAGGCACAGGGTCGTCCTCACTTCAAAGGAGGAGGCAGGAGCAGGTTTCCGGAGCACTCCTCAAGGGTGGGAAAATTTTGTGGGTAAAGAGGGAAAGACCCTGAGTATACTTCGCCCGTCCGGAAGGGCTATGTTTGGAGAAGATATACTGGATGTAGTCACTGGGGGAGACTTCATTAGTCGGGATGCTCCGGTCAAGGTAGTTAAGGTGGAAGGCAACAGGATTGTCGTGGAGAAAGTAGAAAAGGAGTCCTGAATGGAATCCTTAACAGTGCTGCTTCTAATGCTTCTGGGCTTTATCCTGCTCTTAATCGAGATGTTCGTCCTCCCTGGATTCGGTCTATGTGGAATCTCCGGATTGGCTAGCCTGGGCTACGCCTGCTACCTGGCTTTTGAAAAATTTGAGAGTCCCTGGCCAGGATGGGGGGCGCTCTTAGGAACCATCGCTATTCTCGTCGTCTTTATTGTCCTTTTCCCAAGGACAAAGGCATGGAAAAGACTGCGCCTGAATGCTAAGGAAGAAAGCAGTGAGGGATTCCAGGCATCCTCCCCGGGTTTAGAGGAACTGGTGGGCAAGATGGGTGATACCCTGACTATGCTCCGTCCAGCCGGGACAGCTAAAATAGATGGGAAGCGAGTAGATGTAGTTACGGAAGGGAGCTTCCTTCCTAAAAATACCGAGGTAAAGGTGGTGATGGTCAAGGGAAATAGGGTAGTAGTCCGAAAGGTGTAGTGAGGACACAATTTAGCGAAGCTAAGTTGTATGTCTGAACTTGCCCCGATAGCTGCAAGAAAATTTAGGATAAATTTTCGCAGCGCTTTGCTATCGGGGTAATTCGTCCCGCTTCGTAAAAAGTGCCAAAATTCTATCCTACAATTTTGGCACACTCAGCGGGATCAATTCGCACAGCGACTTACGCTCCTTTCAATCGCGTAAGCCGCGTGCTCATTGAAAGGAGGTTCAAATGCCTATTATTGTAATAGTTGTAGGGATAGTTGCTTTCTTTATCCTTTTCACCTGGCTGATACCGGTGCAGCTCTGGATCGCTGCTCTGGCGGCCGGGGTAAAGGTGGGAATCTTTAACTTGATTGCCATGCGGCTTCGTCGAGTGCCGCCTCCGGTAGTCGTCAACTCGCTGATTATGGCTCACAAGGCTGGTTTAGAGATGACCAGCGACAGCATAGAGGCCCATTACTTAGCGGGAGGAAATGTAGTGCAGGTAGTCAAGGCTCTGATCGCGGCTGATAAGGCTAATATTGGTTTAACCTTTGAACGAGCCTGTGCCATTGATTTAGCTGGAAGGGACATATTGCAGGCAGTTCAGATGAGCGTTATGCCCAAGGTAATAGATGCCCCTGACCCAACCAAGGGAAAACCAGTCGTTGATGCCGTAGCGATGGATGGCATCCAGTTAAAGGCCAAGGCCAGGGTTACGGTGCGAGCCAACTTAGATAGATTGGTTGGTGGAGCAGTGGAAGAGACAATCATTGCCCGGGTAGGTGAAGGAATCGTGACCACTATCGGCTCGGCTGAGACTCATAAGAAGGTCTTAGAGAATCCAGATATGATATCCAAGAAGGTTCTGGAGAAGGGACTGGATTCCGGAACTGCTTTTGAGATTCTCTCCATTGACATTGCTGATGTAGATGTGGGAGAAAATATTGGAGCGCGCCTGCAGACTAAACAAGCTGAGGCTGATTTGCAGATTGCCAAGGCAAAGGCAGAGGAAAGAAGAGCCATGGCCGTGGCCCAGGAGCAGGAGATGAAGGCGCGGGTCCAGGAGATGAGAGCGAAGGTGGTGGAGGCGGAAGCAGAAGTTCCAAGAGCTATGGCTGATGCATTCCGCAAAGGCAACATGGGGATAATGGATTATTACCGGATGAAGAATATCCAGTCTGATACCGGAATGAGGGATTCCATCGCCGGGCTGGGACCGAAGGAGGAGAAGAAAGAGTAATGGATAGTCTTATCCCCCTTCTCTGGCTCATATTTATAGTCATCTGGATCATCTCCGCTTTGGCCAAGAAACGGGTAGGGGTAGAGGGGCAAAAATATGAGGAGGAAGAGGAAGGCTCTCCATCTCCTCCTCCTCGTCATGAGGAGACATTAGAACGCTTCTTAAGAAGATTGGCTGGAGAAGAAGAGAAGCCAAAAGCAGTGCCTCCACCTGAAATTAAGCCAATAGTTGAGACGGTGGAAACGCTACCTCCGCCCGAGGTGGAGGAACCTCCTCTTAGAGTAAAGATTCCTCCTGCTCCTTCGGAGATGAGGGAAGAAATCAGTGGACCAATACTGGAACTGGTTGACTTAGAGACACTTCGCCAGGGAGTAATCCTGGCTGAGATTCTCGGTCCTCCTCGGGCGGAGCGGCCATTTTAGTTTACTTGGAAGATTTTTTCTCTGCCTTCCGCAGAGTATTGATCTGACTCTGTTTGTCCTTAATCTCTCTTTCTATCTTCTTTATCTCCTGAGAGAGTTTCTTCACTGAGGGCTGGTCTATCTTCCTCTCAATGCCTAACTTATAGGCCTTCGCCCCCAATTCCTTAAACTTCTCTTCCATCTTCCTCCTCAAGCCAACGATGTCCAATCTGAGCTTTCCCACCTTGGAGGCTTTAACTATCTCTTGCTCTCCTCGCTTAGCTAATTCGACTGCTTCGTCGCCTAACTTCTTCAATCTCCTTACTGCACCATCCCAGTATTTCTTGGCCTCCTCAGTGGTAAAGAACACCTCTGGGCGCTCTTTCTTTTTCTTAGCCATTTCCTTCACCTCCTTTCAATTCACCTTCTTCAACCGCTAAATAGAATAGCTGCTCAGTGCCTTCCTCATCAGTAACGGTACTGGTGCCTAAGGACTTGAGGAGCTTCATGGATTCAAGGAGAGGATATAGAGTGCCTTCAAGGTTTTTCTTTAGATTTTTTACTTCCTTCTCCTTCGCCTCCAGCCCTTTCTGCCAAGCTTCTAACTTCTTTTCTCTCTCCTCTGGGGTCTCAAATTCACCCGTCTCTATCCTCTCCTTCTCTCCTCTTATCCCGCTTAACTGCATCTCCTGCATAGAGACTGCCCAGTCAGCTATCTTCCGGATAAGGGATAAACTTTTCTCCACATTCAGGTAGCATAGACTACTCGGCTTCTCTGTGAAGATGGACTGAACTCGCTTGAAATTGGCATCCTTGCTCAGGGAATCTTCCTCACCCTTCCTGGTATCAATTACCTTCTTTATAGCTGAGGTGGTGGTGCTGATGATGAGGAAATCTTTAACGAAGGCATAACCTGGCCTCAGGAAAGGAATTTGGAGGAAATTTATCTCCTCCCCTTCATATTCTTCCACTGCAAACTGAAAGGGCATCTTCTTCTCTTCGCTCAACTTTTCCTTTATCCTGGTCAAGGTTTCCTTTGCCCTGGCTTCATCCTTCACCTCAATCATCAGAAAATAGCTGGGCATAGGAAACATTCCCTCTAAGCTCACTTCGGAAATGGCATAGGCAAACTCCTTTCCCATCCAGGAGAAAATATCGTTCTGAAGATTAAGCTCCCATTTGGTTTCAAAGGTCTCGATTCCCTTCGAGATGAGCTCAGCTGTCTCTTGATTCTGTTCCTCTAAAGTCTTCTGGAAATATTTCCAGTAAATATTCATATCAAAAGTGAAACCAGCGAACAGGACCGAGCCCTTTGGAATGTAGCTGAGGCTGCCCAGCCCGGTCGGTTTATAAGAATACATCTGGAGCAACTCTTCATCCGCCTTCTCCTTATTCAGGAGGAGGTAGGACTTGACCCACAGTCCTTCCTGAAACCAGCTCGCCCCTCCTAGCGCCTTAAATGGTTCAAAGGAAGCGCTGAGACGCCCTTTCGCCTCTTTGCCTGGCAACTTCTCTTTCAAAATCTCTTTCATCTTCTC
>JAUWHM010000026.1 GCA_030605915.1 Nitrospirota bacterium
TTCTCTATATGGTAGCCGCCGATGAAGATTTTGCCCGAGGTAGGCTTAAGAAGTCCAGTGAGCATCTTTATGGTGGTCGTTTTCCCAGCACCATTTGGTCCTAAGAAGGCGAAGATCTCCCCATTAGGAATCTCCAGGCAGAGATTATCCACCGCCCTTATGCTTCCAAAGTCCTTGGTTAAATTTATCGTCTTAATCATACTCCTACTATTCTACTACCACCAGCATAAGTTGTCAAATCCCCAGTCTATCCCCCCAATCTATCCGGATAATCAGTTAACCCCTTTAATAACCCCTTTAATTTCTTCTTTACATTGGCTGTGGCAATGTGATATAAGATATGAGGATGGGTTGAAACTATGATGCTTCAGGATAAAATCAAAACAAGGGCAGAATCAGCCCGTATCTGCCGGGGTCTAAAAAAACAACATAAGAAAATAGGGTTCACTTCCGGTGTGTTTGACTTACTGCATGCTGGCCATGTTGACTATTTCCAGCAAGCAAAAAAGTTCTGTGATATCTTAGTGGTTGGGCTGAATTCTGATGAATCAGTAAAAAAGTTCAAAGGCCCGGCCCGGCCAGTCATTCCAGAGGAGGAACGGGCCAGAGTTATCGCTGCCTTGACGGCGGTGGACTATGTATTCATCTTTAATGAGCGAAGGAACAAAAGAAATATCGAAATAATCAAACCGCATTACTATATCAAAGCTGGGGATTACTCACCTGAACAGCTCACTTCCAGAGAGGTAGTGGAGAGTGTCGGTGGTGAAGTGAAGCTGATACCGGTAAGGGTGAAAACATCGGCTACTGAGATTATCAATAAGATAGCTTCAAGTTTTGGAATACCGGCAGATAGAGTAGAAAAAGAAAAGGCGGTGTGTTTTTCCTCCCCACCAAAGAAGACCGCACCGGCTATCTTTCTTGACCGTGATGGAACAATAAACCGGGAAATAGAATATCTGCATGAGCCAGAAAAATTTGAACTTTTACCCAATGTGGTAGCCGGGCTTAAAAAATTGCAAGCCATGGGCTACCGGATGGTCATCGTCACCACACAAGCTGGCATCGGGCTGGGTTATTTTTCCTCAGAAGATTTCTATCGGGTGAATAGAAAAATGTTGAAACAATTTTCTGATAGGGGGGTGATGGTTGACAAAATATATTTTTGTCCACACAGTAAAACCGAAAACTGTAGTTGCCGGAAGCCGGATATAGCTCTGTTCACCCGGGCCAAAGAAGAGCTCAATCTCGACCTATCAAAGAGTTGGACTATCGGCGATAAAACCACGGATATTGAAACCGGCCGACGGGCGGGAACCAGAACTATCCTGGTGAAGACCGGCTACGCTGGTAAAGACAGGGAGTTCAGAGTAAAACCCGATTATATTGCTCGTGACCTGCTGGATTCGGCAAATTATATACTCAAAGCCGAACGGGCTTGAGTTTACCAAGATTTTTCTTGCTCCTTGAGAGTCTCCAGGAAAGGAACTGGTATCATCTCATCCAACTTCAGTCCTTCTCCTTCCATTGCCATGGCTTCCTCTTTTGACTCTCTCTTCATCATCCACCCCAGGGGACTTTCCTCCTTTAATATCTCTCCGTCCTCGCTGATCCAGGAAGTAGTGGACAGACCCTGGTAGTCCAGTTTAACTACATAGACTCTACCCCTGCGTCCGTCCAAGGCAGTCTCCTCCACCTTTATCTTGGCCTGGCCGCTGGTCAAGGTGAGGGGATCTATGAGATTTACAGTATAAGCCTTGCCCGGGATGAGCTGGGGAAGGACTAAATAGGGCATAATGGTATTGGAGAGAAGGAGGTCTTCCCTCAACAGCACTACTTTCTCCCTCTTTACTCCCCCTGCTTCTATCTCTAAGAAGAGCTTATCATCGGTGACCTTCCCTCGGAGGCGAATCTCGCCCAAATGAGATTTGACCTCTATATTGAAAAGCCGAATCCGATATTCATTGTCCACAACGGTAAATGCTTCTAAGAGAATCTCTCTCGTCTCCTCTAAAAGAGAGAGAAGGAATAGAGACTCATTTCGGATGATGAAGCCAGAGAGTTCCTGGGTCTTATGAGCATTGATTGAGGTATGAGAATAGTCAATCTTCTTATCCTGATAGTATATTCCCATCCACTGCTGACGGAAGGGAAGTCTCAAGAGAAGCTTCCTCCTCTCTCCCAGGGGAGCCGCCAGAGAGGGGAGGAAAAATTCTCTCTTCATGAGAGAGCCCATCATCACTAACCAGAAGATGACGATACAAATTTTTGCCAACTTCCCAATTATTTTCTTCATCAATATTTCACTCTTACCAAACAGAGGCCGTGTGCAGGAAGGGTGGGGCCGGCTCGGCGTCTATCCTTTGCCTGTAATATCTTCTTTATATCCTGAGGGCTGATCTTCCCTCTACCCACCTCTAAGAGGGTTCCAGCCACAGTTCTAGCCATGTTATAGAGGAAGCCATTAGCTTCCATATCAATATAGATGAAATTATTACGGGATGTTACCGTGAGCTTCTTTACTGTCCGAATGCAGTTCTTCCTCATGGTGCCCGTGCCCCGAAATGAGGAGAAGTCATGTCTGCCAACCAGATGTTTAGCTGCTTTTTTCATAGCCTGAGTGTCTAATGGATGGGGAAAGAAATAAGCGTATTTTCTGACAAATGGAGAGGAAAGAGCACGGTTCAGAATGGTATAACGATAGAATTTACCCTTTGCCCCATAGCGGGCATGGAAGTCATCCATAGCCCGAAGGCAACTTTTTATCACTATATCTTCTAACAGGAGGCTGTTTAAAGCAGCTTTTAAATTCTTCAGGGGGATTCTACTCTTCGTTTTAAGGTTTGCTGCCTGTCCCCGAGCGTGCACGCCGGCATCGGTTCTGCTTGCTCCAATGAGATTTACTTTCTCCTGAAGGACCCTGGCTAAAGCTTTCTCAATCGTCTCTTGCACAGTGGCTGAGCGCGGCTGGCGCTGCCAGCCATGATAATCTGTGCCATCATATTCAATGGTGAGTTTAATATTACGCATTTAGCGAAATCCGTATGCCCGTAGCCAGACAGGCTATCATTCCCATTCAGACAAGATTAGATTAACTGCATCTTCCACTTCAGAGCGCGCGTCGCTCCTATCATAACCTTTAGCGAGAAGCGAATCGTATTTTGTCTCAGTGTGACGAAGATGAGCGATTACTGCAAGTCTGACCGCATTCTCACCGAATTTTTTTGCAGCCGCAGTACGGCCGACCCGGCCGCTATATTTAAGGCAAGCGTGTCCAGCTATGGTCATTTCTCTATCAACAGGACATCCTGGAAAGAGCTCTCGCACACGCGTTGCAAAGCGCTTCACATATTGGCGATCCAGCTCCGCACGGCGCTCTGCGTCTCGTTCTTGACGACGAGCTCTTGCCTCGTCGTCTGCTAAACATTCGAGTTCGGCTTGTTCAAGAGCACGATCTTCAACCAAGATGCCTTGTCGTTCATAACGTTTTCGCGCACGACTCCATTTTAAAACAACCGCAGAAAGAGTCGAATGCTTCCGTGCACGTCGTGTAAGCGCTGCATCGCCAGATGGTAGAAATATGAGATGATCAATATCGGCACATGATAAGCATAATGATCCATATTCTTTGTCCAGAGTAATCCATGCCTTGCGACCAAGATTCTCACCGCACCTCCCGCAAGATGATTCTCTGTTCGAGATGAAGACTTTCAGATCAGAGGATTCTTTCACTCGTTTCACTTTTTCACAGCAAACTACCAAATATTATCCCAATACAACCAACATTGTATCACGAAATTGCTAACATTCAATGGCAAGATATCACCTGTCTTTCGATGGTATGGTTGTACCATCACAAAAATTCGCCTTTGCCTTGACATTCCTATCCTTATATGTTACACTTCACAATAGAAGAAAGTATAGCGTAATGATTATAAACGCCGCTTTCAGAACAAGGCATCTAGGGTTTATACGCAAGGTTATTTTGAGAAAGGAGAGACAAAATGAGTCTGGTCATCCCTGATGAAGTTGTTCAAACCACACGCATGTCTGAGGCTGAGTTGAGCCAGGAAATTGCTGTTCTGCTCTTTCAGAAAGAGAGGCTTACGTTGGGACAAGCCAGCCAACTGGCAAGGATAAGTCAATTGCAGTTCCAGCATCTGTTGTCGAGTCGCCAAATTTCTGTCCATTACGATGTAACTGAATTTGAAGAAGACCTAAAAACATTGCGGGACTTGAACCGATTATGATTGTGGTCAGCAATACTTCACCGATTGTGAACCTGACTGCCGTTGGGCAGTTAGACCTATTACAGCAGATCTATGAGAAGGTACTCATTCCTCAAGCTGTCTGCCGCGAGATAACTGTTGTGGGTGACCGGGGGCCTGCTGTGACAGAGGTTCATACGCCTGAGTGGATCGAGTCCAAGCAAGTAACGGATCGTGCTCTGGTTACAGCGCTCCAAACGGAAATAGATGAAGGTGAAGCCGAAGCGATAGCTCTTGCCATTGAGATGGGGGCGGCTCTCTTGCTGTTGGATGAACGTCGGGGACGGATTGTAGCTTCTCATTTGGGACTGAGATTCATTGGGCTTTTGGGTGTGCTCATTGAGGCAAAACATAAAGGATACATTCCAGCAGCAAAGCCTATACTGGATGATCTGGTGGTGAAAGCTGGCTTTTGGATGAGTCAACAACTGTACGCTCGTGTTTTGCAGACCGCTGGAGAATAAAGACTCAAGTTTTGATTTGGGACTATACTTGTAATAGAAGGAATCAAAGACTTATAAGCATAACAATGCTGATCCCTTTTGATAACAGGCCCTCAAATCCAATAATCACTGGAACTTTGTCTGTGGGAGCAAAATAGGACAGTAACTTTAAAGGCTTGCTGACTGATTTGTGGTCAAGCAATCGGATACCAATTTGTCCTACTTTAACTGGCAGGGAACACTCTGGATTAGGTATGATCCCACTGATTCTGTAATCTCCCAATATTTCTACATCTATATGCTGGTGGATATAATGAGGGATAACCGATACCGGAGCTCCTGTATCAATAATCGTCATATTGTCTTGACCAGTCATTACCTGCTTTAAACCGTATCATCCCAAAACTTTTTAGATATCGAACTTGGCATCTTCATCACTTTCACCCCCTTGTTCCATCCGTCTTTTTGTCAAAAGTTGAGACCT
>JAUWHM010000069.1 GCA_030605915.1 Nitrospirota bacterium
GGTAAGTTCTTCGGACATTCTCCAGACCCCAGATGACTTCCATCATTACTTTCCAGGCAAAGGGCTATGCCGAAACTTAAATGCCTATTTATGCATATATGGTTCCCACGGAGAGAGAAAATCCTCTGGATGAGGAGCTTCCCTCAACTGCTCCAAGCTGATTGAATCCTTAATGTAGAAGCGCCCGGACCTTATTCTGACGAGTTCTGCCTGATGAGCTCCGCAGCCCAAGGCCTCTCCTATATCAGCACATATGGTTCGAACATATGTCCCCTTGGAACAGACGATATTAAATCTCACTTTTGGAAGCTCCACTTCCAAGATTTTAAAAGATATCTTGACCTTGCGAGGAGTCCTCTCCACTACCTTCCCCTGCCGGGCCAGTTGATAAAGCCTTATGCCATGGTGATGAATGGCTGAGACCATGGGCGGAATCTGCTCGATTTCTCCCTGGAAGTGCTTGGCCACTTCTCTAATCTGTGCTTCGCTGACCTGGAGTTCATCCACCTCCTTCAATATCCGACCACTGCCATCCTGAGTATCGGTAGAGATCCCTAAGATCATGGTTCCTTCATACTCTTTATCATGGTTAATCAAAAACTTCACTGCCTTGGTGGCCTTTCCCAGGCAGATAGTTAAGACTCCGGTTGCTTCCGGATCCAGCGTGCCGGTATGGCCCACCTTCTTCATCCGGAAGATCCTCCTTACCCGAAGAATCACATCGTGTGATGTCATCCCCCGAGGCTTATTGATATTCAGGATACCATCCATCATATAGACTGCCTGGCCACGGCCAGGACTCTCTTCTCTACTTCCTCGATACTGCCCTCAATCAGACAGCCAGAAGCGCCCCGATGTCCTCCTCCCCCAAAGTGCTTGGCTAAACTGGCCACATTTAGCTCTCCTTTCGACCGAAAGCTTACTTTAACTTTACGGTCTTCCCTCTCTCGAAAGAGGAGAGCCAATTTCACCCCTTGTAGGGATCCGATGCAATTAATGAACCCATTCGTCTCCTGAGGGCTGGCTTGAGATTGCCAATACATCTCCCTGGTCAACCGGAACCAAGCTATCGAGCCATCGCTACTGCGCTCTAAGGTAGCTAAAGATAACCCCAAAAGTTTCTGCCGGGGAAAGGAGCTAACCCGATACACTCTCTCAGCCAGAAGTGATGGACTTACCCCTTCTTTTAAGAGGGAAGCAACTATCTGGTGTGTTCTAGGAGTGGTGTTAGCATATTGAAATGAGCCAGTGTCAGTTAGAATGGCTGTATACAGGGAAATCGCCCTCTCTTCACCTACTGGGTAGCCCAGTGACTTGATCAAATCGAAAATCTGCTCCCCCACGGCACTGGCCTGTTCATCTACCAAGTCGATGTCTCCAAATTTATCATTACTTATATGATGATCAATATTAATAATTAAATCTGTCTCCTTTACCAATTCTGCCACTTTTCCCACTCTCTCCAGATCACTACAATCGAGAACCAAACTCACTTGAGGGCAGTCCTCAGTTCGCCGTAATTTGGAATTAATAAAAGCTATCCTATCGCTCTGTGGCAGGAAACGAAGGTTATCCGGAACGGGATCCTCATCGATAATCACCACCCGCTTACCCATCTCTTCAAGTAGTGAGACCAGCGCTAATTGAGAGCCTACCGAATCCCCATCTGGATTAAGGTGAGAAGTGACTAAGAAAAAGTCGTTATTCTTGAGAACCTGGATGATGTGTTCTATCTCATTCATTTCTATCCCTGCCTATCTTTCTTAGGAGTTCCTCAATGTGGGCCCCTCTCTCAATGGACCTATCCCATTTAAAGACAATCTCTGGAGTATAACGCAATTTGATTCTCTTGCCCATCTGGCTCCTGATAAATCCCGCCGCACTGCTCAGTCCTTTCAAAGCTTTCACCTTCTCCGATTCGTTCCCGTAGACACTGATAAAGACCTTGGCGTGGCGAAGGTCCTCGCTCAACTCTACATCAGTGACGGTGATAAATCCGATGCGAGGGTCCTTAACTTCCTCCTGAATGATTGTGGACACTTCCTCCTTAATAGCCGTAGCTACTCGCTCCACCCGCCGGGAAACCATAATAACCCTCTTTAGAGGAGCTCTATCTCATAATCTACTACTTCTACCGAAGCTGAGGATTCAATTAAATCAACTACCTTCGATAAAACCTGATTGGCATGGCTTCTATCATTGCTCACTACTGCTATTCCTAAGATAGCCCTCTGCCACAAATCTTCCTCTGCCACCTCAGCCACAGAGACATTAAACCTACCTTTCATCCTGTCCTTGAGGCTCCTTAGGACTTGCCGCTTGCCTTTAAGAGAATTGTTGCCCGGGATATGTAGGTCTACCTTGAGGACACCAACAACCATCCTTAAAGTTCTTTCCTCTGTTCCTCCAGCGTATATGCCTCTACGATGTCTCCCTCCTGAATGTCATCGAAGTCAGCTAAGCCAATACCACATTCGTAGTTAGCTTCCACCTCCTTGACATCCTCCTTGAAGCGCCGTAGACTGCTGATGCTTCCCTCGTGGACTGATTCTCCGTCCCGTAGTACCGTCACTTTGGCGTTTCTCACCATCTTCCCCTCAGTGACATAAGAGCCAGCTACCGGGCCCTTCTTAGAGATCCGAAAGACCTGGCGCACCTCGGCTCGACCCAGGATTACTCTTTTGTATTCAGGTTCGAGTAACCCCTCTAAGGCCTTCTTCACCTGAGAGGTAGCTTCATAAATAACATCATAGAAATGGATATCGACCTTCTCTTTCTCAGCTAACTCGGCTACAGCGGGCTCGGCCTTAGCATGGAATCCAATGACGATGGCATTAGAAGCTGAGGCCAGCATAACATCGGATTCGTTCACCGCTCCCACTCCCGCATGGATAACTTTTATCTTTACCTCCTCACTACTTAATTGCTGGAGGGAATCCGATAAAGCCTCTACTGAACCCTGGACATCGCCTTTAATGATGATGGCTAACTCTTTTAGCTTGCCTTCTTCGATCTGAGCATGCAGGTCGCTGAGAGTGAGATGTCTCACCCCCCTCAATTCCTTCTCCTTGTGAAGGAGCTGACGCTTGGAACTTATCTCTTTAACCTTCCTCTCATCACCGACTGCCTGAAACAGGTCGCCAGCCTGGGGAACTCCAGTGAATCCCAGGACCTCAACCGGAATAGAAGGGGTAGCTTCCTTTACATTCTCCCCCTTATCGTTGATGAGGGCTCTCACCTTTCCTCCGAAAAGACCACAGATGAAATAGTCCCCCACCCTCAAGGTTCCCTTCTTCACCAAAACGGTGGCTACCGGACCTCTTCCCTTATCCAGTCTGGCTTCAATGACCGTTCCCTTAGCCGGCCGATTGGGATTGGCCCGCAGTTCCAGCATCTCCGCCTCTAAGATGAGCATCTCTAACAAATGTTCTAACCCGCGCTTCTCAGTAGCTGATACCTCAGCACAGATGGTCTTGCCCCCTAACTCCTCTGGGGTTAGATCATGTTCAGCCAATTGACGCTTTATCTTCATCGGATTGGCATTGGGTTTGTCTATCTTACTAATGGCCACCACCATGGGAACCCCGGCGGCTCTGGAGTGATCGATGGCCTCCATCGTCTGGGGCATGATTCCGTCATCGGCCGCTACCACCAGGACGACTACATCAGTAATCTGGGCCCCCCGGGCCCGCATAGCGGTGAAGGCTTCATGGCCAGGAGTATCTAAGAAGACCACCTTACCCTTGGGTAGCTCCACCTCATAAGCTCCGATATGCTGAGTGATCCCCCCTGCTTCTGACCGGACCACATCGGTTTCTCTGATTACATCCAGAAGGGTAGTCTTACCGTGGTCCACATGTCCCATCACGGTGATGACCGGTGGCCGGGGACGAAGCTGGGAAGGCTCGTCCTCCACATCCTCAGCGGCCAGGGCCGCCTCCACCTCCGGAAGGACCTTAGCCTGGTAACCATGTTCTTCAATTATTTTGGTAATGACCTCCTTCTCCAATCTCTGATTGATAGAGGCAAAGGTGCCCCTTTGCATTAATTCCTTAATGAGAGTATTGGACTTCACAGCCAGTTTCCTGGCTAAGTCACCCACCGTAATCGATTCGCCGACGATAAGGAATGGTCTTGCCCTCTCCTTCTTAGCCTTCTTCTCGGCAAAAGAGTCAGAAATAAGTTCGGCCTCAGTCTCCTCCAGAGCACTGGGGGGCTTCTTTCCCTTAACCCCTAATTGCTCTAATTCCTCGATCAGCTCACGGCTGGAGACACTGAGTTTCTTGGCTAGCTGATGGACCCTTATCTTACCCATTATTTCAAAATTTCCTTAGCCGCTTCCTGAATTTTCTCTGCTCTTGCCTTCCCAATCCCCGGCACCTCGGTTAGTTTTCTTATCTCTGCCTCAGCTAATTCCTTGAGGCTGTGGAAGCCAGCCTGGATGAGAGCTTCGGCTAAACCCATTCCCACTCCGGGAAGTTTGGTCAAGCCCGCAACTGCTTCTTCCCTCTCACTAACTGCTTCCGACTCTCCTCTTATGTTAATCCTCCAGCCAGTTACTTTAGCCGCCAGGCGAACGTTCTGCCCCTTCCTTCCAATGGCCAGGGAGAGCTGCTCGTCAGAGACAATGATATCGCTTCCCTTCTCTGATGCGTTTACCTTAATATCCATAATCTTAGCCGGGCTGAGGGCATTGGTGATGAAAGTAACTGGGTCCTCATCCCAGCGGACAATGTCTATTCTCTCCCCTCTAAGTTCTCTCATGATTGATTTTATCCGAGTCCCTCTCACTCCCACACAAGCGCCCACTGAGTCAACATTTTCCATAGAGGTGGAAACAGCTACCTTAGAACGCTCCCCCGGCTCCCGGGCCACTGATTTTATCTCCA
This sequence comes from Nitrospirota bacterium, assembly GCA_030605915.1. GTDB lineage: Bacteria > NPL-UPA2 > NPL-UPA2 > NPL-UPA2 > JAGMAN01 > JAGMAN01. The sequence continues at coordinate 4,890 of JAUWHM010000069.1, forward strand.
CTCCGCCCTGATGAATCTCAGGTATTTCCAGTTCAAAGAGTTTCCTGACCAGGGTAGGGTGAGAGCGAGAAAGGATGACCTGGGGTCCCCGGCTTGCCTTCCTCACTTCCAGAATGTAAGCTGTTATTCTTTCCCCCTGCCGAAAGTTTTCCCCTGGACAGCGCTCTCGTTGAGGGAGCAGTGCTTCCGTGTTCCCCAAATCAATGACGACATTACCCTGTTCAAATCTCTCCACCACTCCCGTGGTTATCTCCCCCTGTTTCTCCTCATATTCTCGGTAAATATTATCTCTCTCCGCCTCCCGAATCTTCTGAATAATCACCTGTCTGGCCGTCTGAGCAGCGATGCGACCAAAATCCGGATGAGTAGCTTCAGCCTCTACAGCATCCCCTATCTTCAAATCAGGGTTTGTCTGCTTGGCCTTAGCTAATCCTATTTCCTGAGAGGGATGAGTGACCTTATCTACTACCTTTTTACTTGAGAATACCCTTATTTTTCCAGTGCTTCTGTCAATAGAAACCCTTGCCTTGGGCATAGATTCGAAGGTCCTCTTAGAGGCAGACAGTATGGCTTCCTCCACTGCCTCTATCAAAACCTCCTGGTCTATTCCCCGCTCCCTTCCCATGCTTTCCAGGATAGCTAACAGGTCTTCACTCATAGAAATTTCTCCTATCTGGCCTTGATTATAACATATCCCTCAAACTCTGGCAAGAAAAACACAAGGAAATTGGAAATAATTCAAGGAAGGGTTAGTGGGGTGGGGTGCTGTTTATCTCTTCAACTCAAAAGCTCGCCTATGTTTTTCTTAACTTTCCTTATCGTTTCTATTACCAAGTCAACGTTTTTTCTTTCCATAAGAAAATCTTTATCCAAAGCAATTACTTCTGATTCATAAATTCGCTTAGCCTCAGGACAATGAACTTTAGAATAATCAATCTTATTTCCATAAAGTAAATTCTTTTTTATATCCCGAAAAGCAGGGTTTTGGTATATCGGTTCATTGTGTGCTGTCCCACATGGGACCCCGAGTAGGTTATCCAAGCGCCCCAGCGTATCAAGATAGTTTCACAGGACTTTGCTGATTTTCCGCACAATTTCACACCTTATCTT
>JAUWHM010000136.1 GCA_030605915.1 Nitrospirota bacterium
GCATATGAATATCGCATTTGCAAGAAAATTCGTCGCTTCTGTAATATAAAATAAATTTTTGAATTATTTGACATAAGCACCAGAGATATGGTAAATTAAAGGTCAAGGAACGCCATCTCATGATAAGAAGAACTCCTGTAGTGGAAGAGCTTTCTTTCCCCCTTTCTCCAGTGGAGGCCTTTGAGTTATTAAGAGGGGAAGAACATAGCTTCTTCTTAGATAGTGGCATGAATCTCTATAGCCTGGGTCGATACTCTTTTATGGGAAGCAAACCTTTTCTCATTTTCAAGAGCAAGGGTAAGCACATTGAGGTCATCGAGGCTGGAGACAGCCAGCACCATACCGGCAGCCCATTCCATGTATTAAGGGAAATTTTGGGCCGCTATAGAGTAGACTGTCCGCCTGAGCTTCCTCCCTTCTTAGGGGGAGCGGTTGGCTACTTTGGTTACGATCTCTGCCACTTCATCGAAAGACTTCCTTCTCGCAATGTTGATGACCTCAATTTACCCGATTGCTATCTTGCTTTTTACGATGTCGTCCTCATCTTTGATCACTTCAAGCGTAAAACCTATATCTCATCCTGTGGCTTTGAAAGAGATGGAGGCAAACATTTGAAGGAGCTGAAGAGGAGATTACTATCGGGACCCTGGGATGCAACTCTATATTGGCCTACGACCAGGGATAGACCAGGAAGCGTATCCGGACAAAAGAGACTCTCCCTAATTTCTAATTTCACTAAGGAAGGTTATCTAAATGCAGTCAGGAGGGCAAAGGACTATATCGGGAAGGGCGATATCTACCAGGTAAATTTATCTCAAAGATTTTCCACTCGCCTCTCTACTGCCCCCTTTGAATTATATAAGCGGCTGCGCAGTATCAATCCTGCTCCTTTCGCCTCCTTTTTAAACTTCGATGGGGTAGGTATAGTTGGTGCTTCTCCGGAGAGATTCCTCCGACTTCGGGGAAGAAAGGTGGAGACACGACCGATGAAGGGCACTCGGCCTCGGGGGAAAGGCCTGGAGGAAGACAGTAAATTAAAAGAGGAGCTTCTGGGCAGTGAGAAGGACAAGGCTGAGCTGGTGATGATCGTTGATGTAGAGAGAAATGACCTGGGAAGAGTCTGTGAGTATGGTTCGGTTAGAGTCACTGAGCGGAGAACCTTGGAGCCTTATGCTACCGTCTTCCAGACGACAGCTACCATTGAGGGAGAGTTGAGGGAGGGCAAAGATTCGGTTGACCTGCTCAAGGCCACTTTCCCGGGAGGATCGATAACAGGAGCTCCTAAGGTGAGAGCCATGGAGATCATTGATGAACTGGAGCCGACTAAAAGAAGTATCTATACTGGTTCCATTGGATATTTGAGCTTCAGCGGGGCTTTGGACCTCAACATTGTCATCCGCACCTTTATCTTAAAGGATGGTAGAGCCTATTTTCAAGTGGGGGGAGGAATTGTGGCGGATTCGTGGCCGGAAGCGGAGTATAGAGAGACATTAGACAAAGCTAAGGCCCTCCTCTTAGCGGTATCAGAGGAAGAAAATTCGTGGCTTCAAGAAGAGGTGGAGGTGGGCACGAAAATTCAAAATGATTTACTTTAACGGTTCGTTGGTTCCTGAGGAAGAGGCTAAGGTGTCCGTCTTTGACCGGGGATTTCTTTATGGAGATGGTCTCTTCGAGACGATGCGAGCTTACCGCGGGAAGGTATTTAGACTGGAGGAGCATCTTCAGCGGCTGTTTCATTCGGCACAGATTATTTCCCTCCCCATTCCTAAGACGCTGAAAGAGTTAGAAGAGGCAGTATATGCGACATTGAAGGCAAACAAATTGAAGGACGCCTATCTCAGGCTGACCGTCTCTCGCGGAGAGGGAGAGAGAGGATTGGATTTACCTCTCTCCCCCCGTCCTAATATTATCATTGTGGCTAAGCCCTTGCCCCATTATCCAAAGCGCTGGTATGAAGAAGGCTTAAGGGCAGTAGTGGTCAAGGAAAGAAGGGAGAAGGACTCAGCCCTATCCCGGATAAAGTCGCTTAATTATCTTCCCAACATTCTGGCGAAGTTGGAGGCAAAAGAGAAAGGAGCAGATGAGGGAATAATGCTCAATAGGGATGGCTATCTAACTGAGGCCACGGTAAGCAATATATTTCTCATCTCTCAAGGAAAGCTCCTTACTCCTTCCCTGAAAAGCGGCCCTCTACCTGGAATAACCAGGAAGACGGTCATAGAATTAGCTCCCGCTTTGAAGCTGGAGGTCTCAGAAAGAGAGATAAAGTTATCCGAACTAATGGAGGCAGAAGAAGCCTTCCTGACCAACTCGTTGCGGGAAGTGGTTCCCTTAACTCAAGTCAATGGAGGTCCCATCGGCCAGGGAAGACCAGGGAAGGGAACCAAAGCCATAGCTCAGGCCTATTCCAGGGCGGTGGAAGATGACAGCTAATCTGGAGATAATCATCGTTATTTCTCTCTGAATAGAGCCTTCAGAACATCGAGAGAACCATATACAACAAGCTTGTCACTCTTCTGTATGGTCTCCGTTGCTTTTGGAGTAGGAATCCATTACGTCCCCTCCAAGACTCCTTGTTTCAATTTCTTTAACATAAATAACACCTGATCAAAATCATCATGCATGCCGACCATATTGCTTATTAATCTGTAACCTGTTGGGTCAACAGTCTCATTAGACACAATTTCTTTAATTTTATTCAAGGTAACAGAATCGGAAATTTTTGCCATATCACGGCCAAGAAGTCTAATGCCGGCCAA
>JAUWHM010000163.1 GCA_030605915.1 Nitrospirota bacterium
CCATCTTCCCGGCATCGTTAAATATTCTTTGGCCATGCCCGACATCCACTGGGGCTATGGGATGCCGATCGGCGGTGTAGCGGCAACAGATGTTGAAGCGAATGGCGTTGTTGGCGCTGGACTTGTGGGCTATGATATCAATTGTGGCGTCAGGCTTGTGCGCACAAACTTAGCGGAGAAAGATGTTAAGGAAAAGATGCGCGATTTGGTTTATGCCCTGTTTAATAATATCCCCGCCGGAGTTGGCTCTAAAGGTGAAATACGCATTGGCTCTCAGGAGGAAAGAAAGCTCCTTATAGAGGGCGCTAAATGGGCGGTTGAGCATGGCTATGGAAAGCCGGAAGATTTGGAATACACGGAAGAGCGCGGGGCAATTGAAGGGGCAGACCCAGGGGCGGTATCTTCCCGTGCTTATGAGCGTGGCCAGAAGCAAGCCGGCACATTAGGTTCGGGCAATCATTTCGTAGAGGTGCAGGTTATTGACCAGATATACGATGAGCAAGCGGCAGAAGTTTTCAATTTACATCTGGGCCAGGTTACCGTGATGATTCACAGCGGCTCCCGCGGTTTTGGTTACCAGGTCTGCGATGATTATGCCAAAGGGATGGTCCGCACATTGGATAAGTTCGGTATCCGGGTGCCGGATAGGCAACTTGCCTGCGCCCCGGTAAATTCTTCCGAGGGGAAAGCGTATCTGGGAGCCATGCGCTGTGCGGCCAATTACGCCTGGTGTAATCGCCAGGTTCTTATGGAGCTTACCCGGCGGACTTTTCAGAAGTTTTTTAATATGGCCCCCAAGGACTTAGGCATGGGGTTGATTTATGATGTAGCCCACAATATTGCCAAGATAGAAAAACATGTAGTTGAGGGCAAACAGAAGACCTTATGTGTCCATCGTAAAGGAGCTACCCGAGCCTTTCCCCCAGGACATCCAGACTTACCAGAAAAATATAAAGGCATTGGCCAGCCGGTGATTATTCCCGGGGATATGGGTAGGAACTCCTACCTTTTAGTGGGCACAGAGAAGGCGGCGGAGACCTTTTATTCCGCCTGCCACGGAAGTGGGCGAATGATGTCGCGTTCGGCGGCAATTAAGAGCCTCAGAGGACGCTCTATTGCCAGGGAATTAGAGCAAAAAGGGATTTTTGTTTGCTCTACCGGAAGGCAGACTTTGGCGGAAGAAGCCCCGGAAGCTTATAAAGATGTTAATGAAGTAGTTGAGGTAGTCCACCAAGCTGGCCTCTCCCGAAGAGTAGTTAGAATGAGACCGTTGGGAGTGATAAAGGGATAATGAGAAAGAAATCTCAGAAAGAAGGCTTTGCCCTTTTATGGAAGGATCTCTTAGATTTGGGGGTTGCATCTTCTTTGGCTTTCTCAAGAAAGTCAAAGGGTGAGAAAATGGCCCTGGGGGAGTTAAGGGTCAGCCTGTTGAGACAGAGCGAAGAACACTGGCAGGGATTATATAAAGCCTTGAAGAGATTAAGATGATGATCAGCAACGCTATTTTAGGAGCACTTAACAGCGCAATCGCAGTTATGGAGACAGGCGGCCTGGATTACTGTTTGTTTGGTGGATTGGCAATGCAGGTTTATAAGCGTATCAGGGCAACCCGGGATGTGGATTTGATGGTCACAGTTGATAAAAAAAGGGTAACCGAGCTTATCTCCAGGATGGAAAAAGCCGGTTTTGAGTTCGATCGCAAAAAGGGAGCTGTTAGGATAAGAGACTTTGAATTATTTAGATTCATCTATACAGATGAGGATCTTGGTTTAGATATATTTGTAGATTTAGCAACGGTGGCTACGGAGTTTCAAAAGACAGTCTTGCGCAGAAAAAAACGTTTAGACTTCTTGGGTGTGGCTGTCAATATAGCGTCTTGTGAGGACCTTATACTCCTTAAGGCTTTAGGAAACAGGCCCATAGATATAGCCGATGCTGAAGGTCTTATCGAAGAGAATATCAGAGATCTCAATAAAACCTATTTGAGAAAGTGGGCTGAAGAATTAGGTGTGGGGAAGACAGTAGAGAGGTTGCTGAAGGAAAAATGCTTGACTTAAAGTTTATTAGAGAAAATCCAGATGAGGTTAAGAAGACCTTGAAGGATAGAGGGATGGAGGCAGATGTAGATGAACTGCTCTGCCTGGATGAGGAAAGGCGGGAACTTCTGTCCCGGGCAGAGGAACTCAAGCATTGCAGGAACACCGTTTCGGATGAGATCGGAAAGCTTAAAAGACAGGAAAAGGATGCTTCTGGGCAAATCAAGGAGATGAAAACAGCATCCCAGAAAATAAAGAGTTTGGATGCAAAGGTGGGGGATATTGACAAAACAATAAGGCAATTAGCCCTCAATATCCCAAATATGCCCCATGTATCTGTGCCAGTAGGGAAAAGCCCTCAGGACAATGTTGAGGTTCGGAGATGGGGAGAGCCACCCAAGTTTGACTTCGAGCCTCTCTCCCATCGAGATATCGCTGATGCCTTGGGAATCATTGATTTTAGAGCCGCCTCGAAACTTTCTGGGCGGGGCTTTGCCCTCTACCGTGGCCTGGGAGCAAAATTAGAGAGAGCCCTTATCAACTTTATGCTGGATTTGCATACAACCAAGCATGGCTATACGGAAGTCTTTCCCCCTTTTATGGTAAAGCGGGATTGCATGGTTGGCACCGGACAGCTTCCCAAGTTAGAGGAGGATATGTACCGATGCGAAGCTGATGACCTCTTTCTCATTCCCACGGCCGAAGTTCCCATTACCAACATTCATCGGGATGAGATATTAAGGGCGGAGGACCTCCCCGTATATTACTGCAGTTACACCGCCTGTTTCCGTCGGGAAGCGGGCTCATATGGGAAGGAGACGAAGGGTTTGGTGCGTGTTCATCAATTTGATAAGGTTGAACTGGTTAAATTTGTCAAGCCCGAGACCTCCTATCAAGAACTGGAAAGCCTCCTCAGAGAGGCTGAAGAAGTATTGCAGCAACTGGGACTCCATTATCGAGTTCTCAGCCTCTGCACCGCAGACATAAGCTTTGCCGCCGCCAAGTGCTACGATTTAGAGGTCTGGGCTCCGGGAGAGAGGCGATACTTAGAGGTATCCTCGTGTAGCAACTTTAGCGATTTCCAGGCCCGCCGGGCCGGAATCCGCTACCGGCCAGAAAAGGGTGGGGGGGCAAAATATGTTCATACCCTCAATGGCTCAGGAATTGCCCTACCCCGGACCGTAGTTGCCCTCTTAGAGACATACCAGCAGAAGGATGGAAGTGTCCCCATCCCCGAAGTCCTAAGGCCTTATATGGGCGGACTGGACAGGATTGAAGCTCAGAACTGACCCTTGAGGAATAATCCAGGTTAGGAGATAAAAGTGGGCAAAGAACTATTATTTGAACTAATTGGGGGACTGGGGCTATTCTTTTTTGGCATGAAACTACTCTCAGATGGACTTCGCCGGGTAGCCGGGGAACGGGTAAGAAAGATATTGCAACTGCTCATCAAGACCCCGGTCATTGGGGTGTTGGTGGGAGCGGCGGTCACCTGCATTATTCAGTCCAGCAGCGCTACTACTGTTATGACCGTTGGCTTAGTCAATGCCGGGCTAATGGCGCTCAGACAGGCAATCAGCGTAGTTATGGGAGCAAACATCGGAACCACCTTTACCCTCTGGCTAGTATCACTCATCTCTTTTATGAAAGAGTTTAAGATCGTGCACTTTGCCCTACCCATTATTGGAATAGGATTCGCCGTCTCCTCTATGGGGAGGAACCGCAAATCCAGGCTGTGGGGTCAGGTTCTGCTTGGCTTTGGAATTCTCTTCCTGGGACTCTCCTTCATGAAAGGTGCCTTTGAGCCTTACCATGAGAGCCAGGCAGTCCAGAAGTTCTTCGAGAACTTCAGCCAGAATCCCCTCTTAGGGGTAGTGGCTGGGATGGTAGTCACTATGCTATTTCAATCCAGCAGTGTCACCACCGCTATGATAGCGGTTATGGCCTTTCAGGGATTAATCAGCTTTCCGGCAGCCATTCCCCTCATCTTAGGCACCGAGATCGGCACCACCATCACGGCTCAATTAGCCGCCATCGGCACAAATGTTCCAGCTAGACGGACAGCTATGGCCCATACCATGTTCAATGTAATCGGTGTAGCCTGGATGTTCCCTCTGGTTCAGTCTGGCTGGTATGCTAAAGCTATAGACGCCGTCATTCCTGGCCCGATAGTAGCTGCCAATGTGATGTTTGCCATCGCACTGGCTCACAGCACTTTCAATATCGTCAATACTATTATATTCCTGCCTTTGATAGGCTTGTTAGAAAAGGTTTCTGTTAAGACAGTGCCTGGCCCGGCCGAGCCGGTAGCCGTTCCCAAGTATTTAGAGAAACACCTCCTTGACACTCCTCCGGTAGCTTTTGAACAGGCGACAAGGGAGATAGTGAGAATGGCCGAGGTGGCCCGGGGAGCAGTCAACGATGCTATGGATGGATTTTTTAATAGTGACCTTAAAAGGCTCGGCCGGGTGGCCTCTACTGAGGAAGCCATTGACAATTTGCAAACTGAGATCACTCAATACTTAGTGGAACTATCTCAGAGAAATCTGAGTCAAGAAGAATCGCAGGAGCTGCCTGTTCTTCTCCACAGCGTCAATGATATTGAAAGAATAGGTGACCATGCTGAGAATTTAGTTGAGTTAGCTCAAAGGAAAATTGAGGAGAAACTTCCCTTCAGCGACCTGGCCATAGCCGAGCTAAAAGGGATGTTCTCCGAAACAAATAGTATGATTGAAGATGTAATTGAAGCTGTCCAGACTAAAGATAAGACTTATGCCCGACGGGCTTTGAAGCGGGAAGATAGATTGAATCAACTACAAATAGAACTTCGTCAGAATCACATCGCCAGACTTAACCAGGGAGCCTGTAAGGTGCTTTCCGGAATAATCTTCCTGGATTTTGTAAATAATCTGGAGAAGATAGGAGACCACCTCACTAACATCGCTCAGGCGGTTATGGGCTCACTTCGCTGGGAGAGCGCAGCTGAGTGACCTGTCTAAAACTGGAAGACTTTTTCAATCTGCTGTTCCTCTTTAACGGGGCCGATGAGAGCTAAGCTCAGGTTCTCATTGGTGAAGAATCGTTTTGCTATTCTCTGTAAATCCTGGGCCGTTACCTTCTTAAGTTTTTCCAGCACTTCTTCCACCGGGGGAACTCTACCCAGGCAAAGCTTATTCTCACCCAGCCAGTGCATGTAGGTGGTGCTATCTTCCAAACCAAGCAGGAGCTGGCCGATTACGAACTCTTTAGCCTGCCGGAACTCTTTCCTGTAGACCTCTCTCTCCTTAAATTTCTTCAGTTCTTTAAGGACAACCTTAATGGTTTCAGCTACTTTGCGATTATCCACTCCCGCCGAGATAACCAGGGCTCCCGTATCCTGGAATCTAACGATACCAGACCTGATTTCATAAGCAAGACCTCTCTTCTCCCTCACTTCGTTGAAGAGCCTTGAACTCATATTTCCACCTAAAATCACATTGAGTATTCCTAAGGCATATCTATCTGGATGGCCCAGCGGCAGGGCCTTTCCTCCCAGGCAGAGGTGAGTCTGCTCGGTGTCTTTGCTCTTTAGTTTCATCTGGGGCTTAGATTGTTTCTCCTGGACCTTTGAAAAGCGATTTCGTTGCCTTCGGGGAAGAGCTCCAAAAGCCTTCCTTGCTTCCTCTGTCACCCTCTCATGCTCTAACTTCCCGGCTACCGCTACCACTAAGTTGCTGGGATTATAGAGACGATTTTTGTAGTTAAGAATCTCATCCCGGTCTATAGTCCCAATCACTTCCTGCCTTCCCACAATCATAAATCCCAGGGGCTGGTTCGGCCAGAGGAGCTCATCAAAGAGAGCATGGACGTAGGAAGAGGGGAGGTCCTCATACATCTTGATTTCTTCCACAATGACCATTCTCTCCTTCTCCACATCTTCTTCCTTAAGGAGAGGATTTAGAACCATATCGGAAAGGACATCCAGGGCCAGAGGTAGATGTCTGCTAAGGACTTTGGCTAAATAGCAGGTAATCTCTTCCGAGGTAAACCCATTGAGGCCTCCCCCTACCCCCTCGATGGATTCCTTGATTTGGCGATAGTTTCTCTTCTTCGTTCCCTTAAAGAGGAGATGCTCCAGGAAGTGGGAGACGCCGTTATTGCTTTTCGTCTCAAATCTTCCCCCGGCTCTAATCCACAAGCCCACCGAACTTGAGGATGCCGAGGGCATCTCCTGAGTGACCACCGTTAAGCCATTTTCAAGCACAGTCTCATGGTACATAAGAATTTCCTCCTCGTTATGAAGTCCTGTAGATTCTTTTGCCCAGGCGGGAGACAACCTCATGGGGGATGGTCCCAATTCTTTTTGCTATCTCTTCCACTGAGATCCTATCTTCACCCTGCCCCGTTAGATGTTTACTATCTGACAGGGCGTGCCTGCCAATTAAGACTACTTCCTGACCAATTTCAGGGTGAGGGATATGTCCTACATCAATCATAGTTTGATCCATACAGATTCTTCCCACAACGGGAGCCCTCTTTCCTCCAATCAACACCTCTCCCTTACCTGCCCGCCGAACAATCTCTTTGGCAGGCGGGTTAGAAAGAAAGCGACTGTAGCCGTCAGCGTAGCCGATGGGAAGCGTGGCAATTGTAGTCTCCCTTTTGGTAGTATAGGTTCTTCCGTAACTTATTGTTCTCCCGGCCGGAACTTTCTTCAGGAAAACAATTCTTGTTTTAAGTGTTAGGGCTGGTTTTAGCTCCAAGCTTCTACTCACTTCGTCTGAAGGATAAATCCCATAGAGGATGAGACCGGGGCGAACTAAATTGAAGTAACTCTCTGCTAAATTTAGGATAGCGGCGCTGTTGGCCATGTGCCTTAAGGGAATATCTATCCCCTCGCTTTTTAGTTGAGCAATCGTCTCCTTGAAATTCTGAATTTGCAAAAGACTAAAGGTCTTATCTTTCTCTTCAGCAGAGGGGAAATGGGTGTAAAGTCCCTCTATATCTAAATACTTGAGTTGGGCTACCTTCTTAGTGAATTTTACCGCCTCTTCAAAATAGACCCCGATCCTCCCCATTCCGGTATCCACCTTTATATGCACCCTGGCTGCCCGCTTTTCCCTCTCTGCTTTTTTTGATAAGGCAGAAGCAAACTCCTTAGTGCAGACAGTGGCCGTAAGATTGTGCCGGACGATATCATCCGCTTCTTCAGGGAGACCGGAGCCAAAGATTAAGATGTCTGCCTTTATCCCCGCCTCTCTTAACTGGATGGCTTCTCTTAAATTAGCTACCCCTAAATAATCAGCTCCTTCCTTAAGTACAGTCTTAGAGACAGCTACCGCTCCGTGTCCGTACCCGTCCGCCTTGACCGCACACAATACCTTAACGCCTCTTCCTACTAGGCGGCGGATTTCCTTCAGATTATGAGCGATAGCCCCTAAGTCAACTTCGGCCCAGGTTAATCTTGGTGTCTCTTTCAATCTTCTTCATCCATGAGATTTCGGCCTTTGTGGCTTCGCAGATTTTTTCTTGCCGTATAGGAAATTATATAATTTCCTATACGATAGTAAGAAGTTGCAAGGCGATAGCCGAGCTTTCTTGTATGAAGGCATTATAGAAGGAAAATAATCGTTTGTAAAGTTAAATTTTGAATTTCTGATGGCTTTGGCTGGTTCCCTTAATGACTGCAGCAATTAGATTGAGTTACAGCAGGGGACTTTGGGGGATCGCCTGGCAGATAGCTTGCATATTTTTCTTTGCGAAGGAGACCGCCGTAGGCGGGTGACCGAGCTTGGAGGTTTTTTGGGTAGGGAGATGATTCCCCGCTTGGTTTGTAAGAGAACCACTATTTGAAATTAACCTCAAGTTTGGAGCCGGTAGCGGCAGCAATTTTTTCAAGGGTTCTCAGGCTACAGGCCCAATGACTACCGCTTTCCAATCTGGCAATAACCGTCTGGGTGGTATGAATTTTCCCAGCCAGCTGTTTCTGGGTTAATCCCAGCCTGTGCCTACGCTGGGCAATTTTATAGCCAATCTCAAGCTTCCCGCCTTCTTCCTCGTAATATTTCCTAAATTCTTTGTCTTTGAGTTCTTTTTTTAATACATCTCGAAAGCTTAGAAGTTTTTTAGCCATTTACAATCACCTCCTACGGTTCCTCTCCCATCATAATTATATAGCATATTTGCTATGCTGTCAAGTTCTT
>JAUWHM010000159.1 GCA_030605915.1 Nitrospirota bacterium
TCGGGCATTGTAGGTCAGTGGAACTATGGGAAACCCTGTTTTCCTGGCTAACTGAACTACTCCGGGCTGAACTCTATATCTGGGACCTTGAGGACCATCTGGAGTTATCGCTCCATCATAGCCCCTTCTCAATTTCCTGGCCATCTGGAGAAGGGCTTTCCCTCCTCCCAGAGTAGTAGAGCCTCGAATGGTTGATGATCCAAAGCGGTCAACGGTTCGACTTATATATTCCCCATCGCGGCTGGAACTGACTAAAACCTGAACCCCTCGGTGGCGAAGGCAATAGGTTACCAACAGTAGCCGATTATGCCAAAAGGCATAGAGAAGGTTCTGCCCTCCTCTACTTAAATTCTTGACCTCCTCCTCACCGATCACCTCCAATGGAATCGTCTTCCCGATAATCCAGATGACTATCCAGGCCAAGAATGGAATAAGTCGAAGCAATATCCAGTCCTTTATCACAGCATAAACCTTAGTTTTCTTGCTGTTCCCTGAACTGCATCTGGTAAAGTCGTTTATATAGGCCACCTTTAGCCATTAACTCCTGGTGGTTGCCACTCTCCACAATCTCCCCTTTATCAAGCACCGCAATTCTATCCGCATTTCTAACCGTAGACAGGCGATGAGCGATGACAAAGACAGTTCTATTCTTCATCAAATTATTCAGGGCTAACTGTACTAACTGCTCGGATTCTAAATCCAAAGCTGAGGTAGCCTCATCCAAAATCAGGATGGCCGGATTCTTCAGAATAGCTCGGGCGATAGCTATTCGCTGTTTCTCCCCTCCAGATAGTCTCATTCCCCGATCCCCAATTTTGGTGTTGTATCCCTCAGGCATCTGAGTAATGAACTGATGAGCATTAGCTGTCCTGGCGGCTTCTTCTACTTCCTCATCTGATACATCCCTTTCCCCGTAGGCAATGTTATTACGAATAGTATCATTGAAGAGGATGGTCTCCTGAGTAACAATTCCCATCTGCTTCCGCAGAGACTTCAGGGTTACCCCTCTAATATCCTGACCATCAATTTCAATTCGGCCAGAGGTGGGATCATGGAAACGAGGAATGAGATTGACCAAGGTCGTCTTCCCAACCCCGGTTGGTCCGACCAGAGCCATTATCTCCCCAGCTTTAACCTCTAAATCAATATCCTTGAGAACCTTTTCTTTCTCGTAAGAGAAACTTGCCTGAGAGAAACGGATTTCTCTTCTCAGCGAAGGTAGCTCTCCAGCATCCCTAACTTCTTTAACCGAAGGCTCACTGTCCAGGACCCGAAAGATACGCTCGCCGGCAGATAGACCTTCCTGAATGGTAGCATTGACCCGGCTGAGCTTTGCGAAGGGTGCAACCAGAGAAGCTAAAAGCACCAGGAAGAAGACGAAGAGAGTCCCGGAAATCTCCCCTCTCAAAACATACCAGCCTCCGTAGAGGATTACTGCTCCTCCTCCCAACGTGGCCAGGAACTCAGTCAGGGGAGATAACCCTGACTTGCGTTTCATTGACTTCATGGTCACTCTGAAGAGCTCTCTGTTCTCCCGCCTGAACTTTTCTATCTCATAATGCTCCATAGAAAAGGCCTTAACGATTCTTGCCCCGAAAATAGTCTCCTGAAGAAGGGAATAGATATCGGCCATCTTCTCCTGAGTCCGGGTAGTGATCCGGCGAATTCTTTTACCAATTCTCACCACCGGAAAGGCAACCAGAGGAAAGATAATCAGAGAGAGAAGACCCAATCGCCAGGGAAAGATGATGAATATGGTGGTAACAGAAAGAACCACGGTGATCGACTGCTGAAGCAGACTCCTTAATGCCCCGCTGACAGACTCGTGGACAAATCCAGCATCGTTAGTCAGTCGCGAGATGAGAGTTCCAGCCCGCTCTTTGGTGAAATAGTCCAGGGATAGAAATTGAAGTTTCTCATATAAAAGGGAACGAATGTCCTTAATAACTCCCTGTCCAACATAGGACATAAGGTATTCCCGGCCGAAGGAGAACAACCCCCGCAGGAAAGTGAAAACCAACAGGGCGATAACAATGACTACGAGCAATTCCCGGCGAGAGTATCTGTCGAGAAAGACTGACACTCTCTCCCCCAGCTCGGCCTTCATCTGTTTCAGGCGACTAACCGTTGACAGCTCAGCTGTCGCGATTGAACTCTCAGGCCTGACAGCTGATACTTTTTCGGCTCCGAGTACTCTCCCTAAGAAGGGAACCACGGTAGCCAGGGAAAAGACGTTGAAAAGCGAGAAGAGACTCATACAGACGACGGCTGCCACAAACCGTCCTTTATACGGCCTGAGGAATCTAAGCAATCTCAGATAAAGTTCCATTACAGAATTTATGTTACCCTCTATTCAGCTCATTGTCAAGAAAGAATTTCCTCGGCCTCAGAAGAATTCCCCCCCCCTGCTGGAGCTCAAATTTTTGCTTGAACTGGAGAGAAAGTCGTGTTAGCATTATGATTGGCGTAAGTGGTATTATTTCTGTGCCTTTATTGGATAAAGATCGCACAGAATTCCAGACAATTATCCTTGCATTGAATCTCGTCGGATTTAGCCAGCATAACTCGCTTTCTCAAAGGGACATATGAAAAGCCGGGATACTGCCAGTTTCGTCAAATCAGTGGAGTCAGCCCGCATTTCGCAAACAGCCTTATTCGGAACAGAAGTCATGTCAATGGTTGTTTGTCAGAACGTTCCGACAAAAGCGCATTTTACGTGGCGGTGGCAAAGTCCAGATGGAGTCTATGGAGGAACTGAATTTGAATTTGCCAAGGGAAGTCTGTGGGGTTGGCTCCCTGATGTCAGGCTCGACCAGGAAGGATCATGGCACTTCGAGATTGGATATGACGGAAATAAGATATTGGATCAACGGGTTATGGTAAAGAGAGCAAGTGAAAGCGATTCGTGATTATATTTGACCTGAAGCGCTAATTACACATGAGAAGCCCGAACCAAACCATTGAAAAACGCAGACGTTTGAGATAACCCTGATTGTATTCAATGATTAGTGGCTTAAAATGTTATTATCGTTCAATAGGAAATTGTGGCGTTGAAGGGCCATAATCTTTCCGGTCACGGAGACTTATATGAACCAGGAAACACTTAAAAAAAGACGAAAAAGGTGAAGAAGCAAAAGACTCCACCATATCCTCCAGGTGGCTATTAAAATAAGAAGATTCTAAGTGATAAATCATAGGATTTCAGATAAACCATTTTTTCCTGTGGGCTTATCCCTTTTTCTGCTCAAAGACAAGGAGAAAATACCTTGGCAGAGGCGATCGGCTTCCTAAAACAGATAGAGAAAATTGTGGAAAGGGACACCCACTACAAAGCTGAGGCATATGGCTTCGTTATGGAGGCTCTTGAGTTCACCGTCAGCAAATTGAACAAGCGTCGGCATGTAAGTGGACAGGAACTTTTGGAAGTAATCAAGGAATACGCCCTCGAGCAATTTGGCCTGATGGT
>JAUWHM010000036.1 GCA_030605915.1 Nitrospirota bacterium
GATGTTCCCGATAGCGAACTGGACAGAGTACAGGGCGGTTAGATATTGGAATTTTGATGCTATAAGTTAAATCTATGGTTAATAAACCGGAATTTGAAAAAGACTGTTTGGTTGGCGGGTAAACGAGATGATTGAAATTGAGGTAAGACTTTATGCTAATTTCCCCACATCATCCTGAGTTATACCCCATTGTAGATGCACCTGTCAAATAAAAAAATCCCAGAGAAAAAGGTTTGGGACCTACTTGCTCCGGCGTGAGGCAAGGGGTTCATGAACAGCCCGCGGGGGAAACTGATTCTTATTTCATCTTTAGCGATGGATAAATGGGAGATTCAGGTCGGGGGGACAAAGTTTGCTTTACTGTTTTCTTACTACAGATAGCCTTTACAGCCTTCCCTTGGAGGCGAGCTTGCTATAGACTATTGACCTTCCTTCCCGGGAGGTGACCAGCCGGACGAACCGATCGATAACGGGACGAAGGTTATCCCCAGCGGCATAGATGTATATGGGAGCTCCAGCCGTAGCCATGTTGCGAACCAGGGCCATGGCTTCAAACTCATGTAGAGCCCTGGCCACCTCCTTGACATCTTTACCTAAGCGAGAAGCAACCTGCTTGGCACTCTCTGGGCCCACCGCCTTATTATGAAAATAGACGATTAGGTCCATATCGAGTAGAGAGTGGACTCTGTGTTCGATAAAGTGGTCTACTTCCTCGTCTAACTTCTCAGGCATGCCCTCAGACTCTTCCTTGCCAGGTGTTAATAAAGACCTCTTCTATTTCGGGATCGAATTGGGTGCCAGCATTTAGCCTTATCTCTTCCAGTGCCTTCTCTGACTGGAAGGCTCTGCGATAGGGTCGGTCAGCAGTCATAGCTTCGAAAGCATCAGACACAGCTATGATTCTTGATCCTAAAGGGATTGCCTTCCCACTTAACCCATCCGGGTAGCCGCTCCCGTCGTAGCGCTCATGATGATGCCTAACAACTGGAACAATATCGTGCAGGAAGCCCGATGAGTTCAATATATTTGCCCCCCGCACTGGATGCTTCTTCACCACTTCCCATTCGTCCTCGGTCAATTTTCCTGGCTTTCCTAAAATGGAATCAGGGATAGCGATCTTCCCAATGTCATGAAGCCGACCAGCTTGCTCCAGCTTCTCTGTCTCCCCCTCGGATAGGTCCAGGCCCTTGGCAACCTCCAGGCTATATTTGGTTACCTGCTCCGAGTGGCGCAGAGTATGAAAATTACGAGCATCTATTGTGGCCGCCAGAGCAGTCAGGCTTCCCAGATAAAGCTCCTCTAATTTCTGTGTCTTCTCCTTTAAACTTTCCAGTAACTTCTCGTTTTCCCCGGACAACCTCTGTTTCTCCAATCCCCTCTCGATAGTGGTAACCAGGGCCGAAGGTTCGAAAGGTTTAGTTATGTAATCGTAGGCACCCTGCCTTATTGCCTCTATTGCTGTCTCCAGCGAGGCAAAACCAGTTAGGAAGATCACCAGAAGTTTCGGACTGATGCGGCTCATCTCCCGCATCAGCTCCAGTCCCCCCATGCCCGGCAGCATCAGGTCTATGAGGGCCAGATTGAATTCATCTTTCTTTGCCTGCTCTATTGCCTGTGGGCCATCCCCTACTGTCCTTACCCAGTAGTTCTGCTCCTCTAACACGTCACGAAGCCGATCTCGCATCTCCGCTTCGTCATCCACTATTATAATCTTCTCTCCAGACATTCTCACCTCCAAGCTATTTTTACCACATTACCGTACATTTGTCAAGTAAACTTCCGTGTTTGAAAAAAAGTTCCGTGCTGTCCCTGAGCGGAACTTCCATCAGCCTTCCATCGATTCCACTTCCTCCTGGGAAGCGGCCGGTAAGTTTATTAAGAAGGTGGTTCCCTTACTTACCTTACTCCTCACCTCTATCCATCCCCGATAACCCTCAATGATCTTATAACTGATAGGTAAACCCAGCCCAACGTTCTCGCCGCCTTTCTTTGTGGTAAGAAACCTCTGAGGTATACTCTTTAGTATCTCTTCTGGAATTCCACAACCGGTATCGGTAAACTCAATCTGAACATATCTTTGACCATCCTTCTCATTAAGGCCAGTCACTATCCTCAATTCCCCCCCTTCCGGCATGGCCTCCTGGACATTAAATATCATATTTATGAAGACCTGCTTCACTTCATCCGGATTGACCATTATTTCTGGTAAATTATCTGCGTAGTTTCTTATCGTCTTTATGTTCTGGAGAGACATTTGATGTTCGCTCAAAGAGACAATCTCCTCCACTACCTCATTTACCTGAGTGGGCCGGGGAGCCAGAGCCGGTTGACGGGAGAGGTTAACCAGGCCAACCATGATCTCGTTTGAGCGCCTTACTTCCCTCTCAATGGATTCTAAGTGCTTCATCGCTTTGGGCTTTCCCTTATCCAATTTATCCCTTAGATAATGGGTGGAGACGCTGATGATGCCCAAGAGATTCTTCACCTCATGGGATATCCCCGCTCCCAATCGCCCAATGGTAGCCAGGCGCCTTGACTGAATCAATTGTTCCTCACTCTTCTTTATCTTCTCCTTAGTTCGCTCAAGTTCTTTCAATAATCGTCTCTTCTCCTGGCAAATCTTCCTCCACTGAATAGCTTTCTCAATCAGCCTATCCATCTCCTCCATGGTGAACGGCTTGGCAATGTAGTCAAAAGCACCTCTCCTCACCGCTTCCGTTCCCTCCCCAGCCGCTCCGTAAGCGGTCATGGCAACTATCATTGTATCTGGGTCAATCTGTCTAATATTTTCTATCAGCTCCAGACCACCTAAACCGGGCATGCGTAGATCGGCAATGATCAGGTCGAACGGAATCCTCTTAGCCCTATCCAGAGCCTGATATCCGTTCTCGGCCGTGCTCACTCCGTATCCCCGCTCTTCCAAGACATCAGCTAAGCCCTCTCGCATAGCTGGCTCATCATCAACTATCAAGATATTGATCTTATCTTCCATAGCTTCACTTACTCCTAATTTTATCAGGCCAGCCCTTTTCTGTCAACAAGAAAGCTCGGCTATCGCCTCGCAACTTCTTACTATCGTATGGGAAATTATACACCCTTACGGGCACAAGTAATTTCCTATACGGCCAGAAAGACTTTTTCTCTCGGCTTCAGTGGTCTTCTATGAAACATAGACATGCTGAACCCTACCCTTTCTGTTCTCTATTCTAAACTTCCTCATCCTGTAGCGAAGCGAATTGCGGGGAAGTCTGAGCAGATTAGCTGCTTTCGCCTCCACCCAGTTCACTTTCTTCAAAGCTTCCAGGAGCTCCTGTCTCTCTGCCTCCACCAATACTTCCCTGATAATTGCCATTCCTTCTTGTGTCTCCATCGCTCACTCTCCCCTAATAAGCTCATTTACTCTTTTCACTAATGCGGCCGGCTCAAAGGGCTTAGTCAGGTAGCCCAAGGCGCCAACGTGCCCGGCCAGAATCATCTCGTCGGCTTCTTTGATGGCAGTCAACATGAGTAGCGGTATGCTACTTGTCTCCTGCTTCCCTTTGAGCTTGAGGGCAGTAGCGATTCCATCTAAGCCAGGCATCATGATATCCAGTATGATCAGGTCTGGTTTCTGCTTGGCTACTCTCTCCAGCCCTTCCTCCCCGTCAAGGGCGACCGTCGCTACATACCCACTTTTTTCCAGTTTGTACTTCACCAGGCATGCCGTGTTACGGTCATCATCAACCACCAGTATCTTCTTCTTAGCCATCTTTAATCACTCCCCTTTCTCAAACTGAAGGTAAAGATACTCCCTTTTCCCGGTTCGCTCTTCACTCCGATCGTTCCTCCATGTCTCTCCACAATAGACTTAGCGATAGAGAGTCCGAG
Organism: Nitrospirota bacterium; assembly: GCA_030605915.1. Classification (GTDB taxonomy): domain Bacteria; phylum NPL-UPA2; class NPL-UPA2; order NPL-UPA2; family JAGMAN01; genus JAGMAN01. The sequence continues at coordinate 3,868 of JAUWHM010000036.1, forward strand.
CCCGGAGCCAACCGTTCCACCGTTGAAGAAGTTTTCCACGCGATAAAATTGATCGAATATCCTGGGCTGCTCTTCACGGGGAATACCGATACCTGTATCTATCACACTAACTTTCACCTTGTTATCCCCATTCTTGGCCTGGACGGTTATCCTGCCACCCGAAGGAGTGAATTTAATGGCATTGGCCAAAAGGTTCCCCACCACTGCCTCAATGCGGTTAGGGTCAGCATAGACGGGGGGCAGCTCATCCGAGAAATCATTCCTCAACCTAATCTCCTTCTCCCCTATCTCTCTCCCAAAGTTCTGTTCGACCTTCAGAACGATATCTTCTATCCTCACATTTCCCATCTCCATCCTCACCTTCCCCGATTCTAAGCGGGAAAGGTCAAGAAGATTGTCGACCAAGCGGCTCATCCGGTCAGCACTGTCAGCCACGATGGTGAGAAATTGCTTCTGGGTATCGTTTATCCTGCCCGTGTCCCCGTCCAGGATCACCTTTGCATATCCGTTTATTGAAGTGAGGGGAGACCTTAACTCGTGAGAGATGGTGGCAATCAGATTGGACTTCTCTCGATTCAATTCGGTCAATTTAGCGTGGGAATCTTTTATCTCCTTATAAGCCCGGACTAAAGTGACTGACTTCTCCTGAAGTTCCATCATATCCTCGGACAATCGCCTGCGGATCTGGTGCAGAGAATTGGCCAGTTGAGTGGTCTCATCATCACCCTCAGCCTTGACCTGAACCGTTAAGTCGCCCTCAGCAATTGCCTTAGCTCCAGTTGCAATCCGCAGGAATGATTTGAGCCGACCTCGAATCAGGGACAATCCCAATAGGGAAATGGTGATGGTAATCACCATCAGTAAAGCTAAACTACTCAGGTGAAGGTAGGAGGTAGCCAAGTAAGCGCAGACTAAGCACGGTATAATCATCATGAGAGCAAAGGCAACCTTGAGATGCCGATGCAGTCCATAACCGGTTAAGGATAGTCTTTTCACTTTCTCTCCTCTTTAAAGCTCCGAGGTGACCCTTAAGACTTCCTCTAAGGTAGTCACCCCGGCCTTAAGGCTCTCCCATCCATTCTGCCTCAGGGTTCTCATCCCTTTGCTCATAGCTACCTTCTTAATCTCTTGAGTGGAAGCCTTCTTAGAAATTAGCTCTTTAATCTCCTCATCAATGACCACCACCTCCATTATCCCAAATCTCCCTTTATAGCCAGTGTTGTTGCATTCCCGACATCCTCTTCCCCGGTAAAATGTCACTTCCTCCGCATGGTCTATTTTGAACCCCGCCTTTTCCAAGACACTCTCTGGAATATGGTATGGTTCCTTACACATAGGGCAGGCCTGCCTGGCCAGCCTCTGGGCAGCCACCAGGAGGAGTGATGAGGAGATTAGGAAGGGTTCTATACCCATGTCCATCAGACGTCCAATGGCTCCAACCGCATCGTTGGTATGAAGGGTGCTGAAGGTAAGGTGTCCGGTTAGAGCGGCCTTGATGGCGATATCGGCCGTCTCCTGGTCCCTTATCTCGCCCACCATGACCACATCCGGGTCGGCCCTTAAGATAGCCCGAAGCCCACTGGCGAAGGTGAGTCCGATATCCGGCCTCACCTGAACCTGATTGATTCCTGGAAGGCGATATTCAACTGGGTCCTCCACCGTCATAATCTGCCTATCAGGAATATTAACCTGGCTTAAGGCTGAGTACAGGGTAGTGGTCTTTCCGCTGCCCGTGGGGCCAGTGATAAGAATCATGCCATAAGGCTTAATGATGCTCTCCTCCAGCTTCCCTAAGCAATCGGGTTGGAATCCTAAGTCAGCAAGTTTCACGGTCAGACTGCTTCTATCTAAAATCCGTAAAGTCAGCTTCTCCCCGAAGCTGGTGGGGATGGAATTAACGCGAAAATCTACCTCCTTTCCCCCAATTCGGATTCGAAAACGGCCATCCTGAGCCAGGCGCCGTTCGGCGATGTCCAGCTCTGAAATAATCTTGACCCGAGAGATTACGGCTGCCTGCATCCGCTTGGGGATGGAGAAGCGCTCCTGAAGGAGACCATCTATTCTATGACGAATGCGAAGTGCTCCCTCCCCTGGCTCAATGTGGATATCGCTGGCCTTCTCCTGGATAGCCTGATTGAGAATGAAGTTCACTAACTTAATTACCGGATTCCCCTCTCCTTCAGACAGAAGCACAGAAGT
>JAUWHM010000050.1 GCA_030605915.1 Nitrospirota bacterium
GGAAGAATGGAAGCTATGGCCGTTGCCTGATCTGACTGTGGATGAAGACCCGAAGTCGCCCTTTGGACTTACAGAGAGAAGCACTATGGATGAACTGAGAAAATCCAAACATGCATTGAGGAAATTTCACTATTTGCACCAACACTTTTCAGAAGACGTTGCGATGAAGAAAATGGCGGAATACTACAGAATGCTACCTTGCGTAAAGAGCGTCACTCCGGAGAAACATGGTGACTTTGGTGACCTTATCATCGAGACCAGAAATGGGGAGGTCGAAATTTTTGATGTTAGACGTTCTCCACCAGGCTCCGTATCGTCTGGCCAATTAACAAAGGCTGATGTGCTAAAAGAAATGGAAAGACGTAGGCAGCGCTTCGAAGACCGTCTGGGCAAGGGCGACTGTTTCTTTTTGTTCAGCAAGGGAGCCGAACTATCCTTTGGGAAGATGAAAGTTTGTAAGGACTTAAAGGTAATTGTAGAGATTCTTCGTTCTGGTAGATCAGAAGAGGAAAAAATTGCTCTCCTAGAACTCTTAGGTGTTCTGCCTCTGGGAAGCGTGGAAGGGAGGACACTGGTAAGAAACTTTCGGGCATCTCACCAACTTGAAGAGCGAATTGATGGCGTTGTAAAAAAATCAGGCATAAGCCCGACTACATACGATGAGATTCCCCTCCTGCCCCCGGGCCTAAAGGAGCATTTATCGTCAATTAGAGACTCCAAAGCGAAAACAGAGAATGCTGTTGACAGAGAGAAAGACCCTCAAGTGAGAGAAAGACTGCAGAAACGGTTGCGGTGCCTTGAAAAAGAAGAAAAGGAAACAAAAAAGCGGATAGACTTTTATAACAAAATGAGATAACAACCCACTACGCTAATAGGTAAGGAGGAGGAATCTAAAATAAAAATGCGAGGTTATATGCTACTTTGTATAAAAAAAGTGACTTCAGGGGCTTGCCAAAATCACGCATCTTGACTTTAGTGGAGTTGATATTGCTTCAACAGAATCTGTGAGCGATGCGATTCAGACGGTGCAGAAATGGTTAGAGAAGCATAAGAGAGAAGAAGAAAAAAAGGTTAGGTCTCCACATTTGACAAAAGAGACTGAATAGGAAGAGTTAAAGGTTACTGCCTAAACCATTTTTCGAGAACGATATACCCTCACGCCCCCCCCTAACCCTCCCTTGAATAATTTCCTTGTGGAATATATTCAAGCAACCTATGCTTGTCCCCTGCTTGTCCCCCAAAAATAGCCCTGAAACGGCCTATTTGACCTTTAGGGCAAAAACTGCCAAAGCACTTGACAAGACACCTCATTTGTGTTATTTATTACTACAGGATGTGGAGAACATGAGAGAGACTATAACAGTTAGTATACCGGAAGACATCAAGAAGCAACTCGATAAAATAACAGCTCAGGAAGGGACAACCCGTAGCGGTATTATTAGAGAGTCGTTGCGAGATTACCTGTTTATCCGCCAGTTTAGGTCCTTGCGTAAGAGAATGATGGCTAAAGCCCCCCGCGCCTATACCGATCAGGACATCTTCGACCGCGTATCATGAGAATACTTGACACAAATGTTTTAATTGCTGCCTTTATTTCTCCCCGGGATTTTTGGGAATATGAAAACAAGGCGATCAGCGGCAAATCCAATTAATTTCTACCAATGGCAATATCGTCTATATGATGAGGCCTGTGTAGTTTCCTGAAAGGAGGAAGTGAAGAGATGAATCAGAGCTTCAATTTCAAAATCGTCCCGGAGATTATCTTTGGGAGAGGAGCAGTAGAGAAAGTTGGGCAGGAAGTTAGGAAGCGTGGAGGAAGTAAGATACTCCTCGTCAGCGATGGGGGAGTGGCTAAGGCCGGCTTGTTGGAGAAGGTGCGCCATCTGTTATTGAAAGAGAAATTAGAGGTAGCTGTGTTCGATAAAGTGGAACCTGAGCCCTGGGTGGAGACAGCCGATGAGGCAGGAAAGATAGCCCGCCAAGAGGATTGCAATTTAGTTATCGGCATTGGTGGAGGAAGCGCTATGGATGTAGCCAAGGCCGCTTCAGTTTTAGCTACTAACGAGGGGAAAGCATCGGATTACCAGGGACTCGATAAAGTTCCTGAGCCCGGACTTCCCAAGATAATGATTCCCACCACGGCAGGCACGGGAAGCGAAGTTACCTTCACAGCCGTTCTATCCAACAAGAAGCCAAAGGGCAAGGGGGGAATCAACAGTCCCTATCTATTCCCTCAGTTAGCCATTCTTGACCCGCTACTTACCCTGTCTATGCCACCCCCAGTAACTGCCTGCACTGGAATGGACGCCTTGACCCATGCCATTGAGGCTTACACCTCCCTTCAGGCAAGTGCAATAAGTGATGCTTTGGCTCTTAAAGCTACCGAGCTCATTGCCCGGAACCTAAGACTGACGGTAACCGATGGTCAGAACGTAGAGGCCAGGGAGAATATGCTCATGGGGAGCCTTTTAGCAGGAATAGCCCTGGCTAATGCTGGGGTGACTGCCGCTCATGCTCTTGCCTATCCCTTAGGAGGACTATACCGCATCGGGCACGGAGTGGCCAACGGCCTCATGCTTCCCTACATAATGGAATTTAACTTAGAGTCCAGCCTAAAAAAATTTGCTAAAATTGCTGATGCTATGGGTGAGGAGGTGAGAAACCTTCCTTTGGAGGAAGCAGCTAAAAAGTCAGTGGCAGGCGCTAACAAGTTATCTCGCGAGATTAAAGTTCCTCGAAGGATAAGTGAACTCGAAGTCGGGATAACGGAGTCAAACTTCCCGGAAATGGTCACCTCAGCCATGAAGGTCACCCGCCCTTTGGAGAACAATCCCCGTAAGCTGACTGAGGAGGATGCCATGGCTATATATAAACGAGCTCTCTAACAAGACAGCCACAAGAAAGTAAAATGCTAATGCGGCAAAATAACTTGACAGCTAATTAGAAAAGAGGTATTATTGGCATGAATGATAAATGCGGAAAAATAAGAAAGGAATAAAATGAGACGAAAAGTGTATATGGATTTTGAACTCCATTGTATTCAGTATAAAGATAACAATTGGTATATTGCTCACTGTTTAGAACTCGATTTAGCTGCTCAAGGAAGGAGTCCACAGGGAGCTCGTAACACACTTGCCGATATGATTCGTGACCAGGTTCAGTTCGCTGTGGAGAATGACATGATGGATTCCCTTTTCCGTCCGGCTCCTGAAAAATATTGGAGGCAATATCATAAAATCACAGCTCAGAAGACGAAGGAATCTATCCTCTCGCATCCCCCAACCTCCCGACGAGAAGTTCTGAGACATATGGAGATCTCTCGGGCACCTGCCAATGTCTAATGACAAGATTTTAAAAGATCGCGATCTAATCAAGAAGTTGAAAAAGCATGGTGTCCAAGTAATTCCCAGGAGGGGCAAAGGTGGCCATAGAATGCTCTTTCATCAAAGTATACGTGGACAAAAAGTTGGCTATCCTCTCCCATTCCATGGCCATAATCATGATTGGCAAAAATCGGTTGTGAGAGCTGTGAGAGAAAGATTTGGAATATCAATAGAAGGATTCTACAAGAGAGTTAAGGGAGATAAATAGTCAATGACAAAGGGATTAGCGAGGGAGGAAAAGCGATGGGAGGATCGGAGTTAATCGGGAAAGAAGAGAAAGAAGCCATAGCTGAAGTTATCGATAGGAGCGCTGTGCTCTTTCGGTATGGCTTCGATGAGAAGAGAAAGAATATCTTTAAGGTAAGCGAGTTCGAGGAAAAATTTGCCCGATATATGGGAGTAAAATATGCGCTGGCTGTATCCTCAGGGACAGCTTCACTGCGAGTAGCCCTGGCTGCTCTGGATATCGGCCCCGGGGATGAGGTAATAACCCAGGCATTCACCTTTGTAGCTACCATTGAAGCCATAATGGAATCGGGAGCTACACCAATTATCGCTGAAGTGGATAAATCGCTCAACCTGGACCCGGAGGATTTCGGAGCTAAGATTGGTGAGAAGACCAAAGCAGTCGTCCCCGTGCATATGCTTGGTGTTCCGGCCCGAATGGACAGAATAATGGAAATCGCCAAGAAACATAACATCAAAATCTTAGAAGATTCAGCTCAGGCCTGTGGCTCAAGTTTCCGGGGAAAGAAGACGGGGACAATAGGAGATATAGGAATTCACAGCTTTGATTATGTGAAGACGATAACCACGGGTGAAGGAGGGATGGTAGTCACCAATGACGAAGAGCTGTATCTGCGGGCATCCTGGTTCCACGACCACGGGCATCAGCATAAAGGGGATCGGCCCCGCGGCGAAGATACTAAGGAGATAGTCGGATTTAACTATCGGATGAGCGAGCTCCAGGGAGCCATTGGGCTGGTGCAGCTCAGTCGGCTGGATTATGTTATCTCAGAGCAGAGGAAGAATAAAAGCAAAATTAAAGAAGCTATAAGTAAAATACAGGGACTGCAATTCAGGGAACTTCCCGATGAGGCTGGCGATGGAGGAGACACCCTCATCTTCTTCCTACCTAACAAAGGTATGGCCAGCGATTTTGAGGAGGAGTTGACCAAAGAGGGAGTTGGCACCAAGATCCTGCCATCTGCCTTAGGTTGGCACTATATCGGTCACTGGGAGCACATTATTGAAAAACTAAAGGACAAGGTGCAGTACAGGGTGGGCATGTGGCCTCAATCAGATAGCCTTCTGCGCCGGGCTATAGCCATCCCGATTTCGGTGAAGATGGCAGATGCCCAGACAGATAAGATAATTGCCGCCCTAAAGAAGGCAGCCAAAGCAGTCCTACTCTAACGCTAATATTTATTCCAGTGAAGGATATCTTGTAGTCTTCGCTTGGGGACATGTAAGACATTTTTGTCATCCTTCCAGTATTTAATGGAGTCTTTCATTTCCTCTACCACCGGGGATTCGTTAGGGTATCCAAGGGCAACTACTGAATCAATTTCGCAACGGCCAGGAATATTTAATATCCCTCTTAGCGCCTCCCTTTCTATTGAGCCCAGCCAGCAGGAGCCAATCCCATCTTCTAAAGCAGCTAAGATGATATTCTCGATGGAAGCGGCCGCATCCCTTTCTCCTCCTGCTTTTACCTTCTCCTTATTTAAGAGAACGACGATATAGGCCACTGGCCTTTCCCCTTCAGGAGGATTTCCCCGGGGAACAATATAGCCCGCCCAACGCAGAGTCTTGAAAACCTGCTCAACTAAACCGGGCTCATCCACTACAATATATTCACCGGGCTGGAGATTAGCCGCCGAAGGAGCTAACCGGGCAGCTTTAATTAGCTTCTCCAAAATCTCTTTAGGAACAGGTTCCTGACTAAACCGCCTGATGGTCCGCCGCTTGCAGATAGCCTCATATACTTTCATTAGAGAACCTTTGCTCCGTAAATCTTCTCCATCCGCTCCAGGGCAAACTGGTGGGCTTCTGGATCGAAGTCAGCTACTCCCTCTCTATAAACGATGACCTTATAATCTCTTGATCTCAAATCTCCTACCGTATCCATAACGCAGATGGAGGTGCAGACCCCCACCACCCCTACTTCCTCAATTTGATGCTCTTTTAAAACCTTATCTAAATCCGTTTCAAAGAATCCACTGTATCTTCGCTTCTTTATAAGGACATCTCCGTCAAGCACTTCCAGCTCCTTAATAATATTCGCCCCATCTGTTCCCTCAAGGCAGTGCTTTGGGAAGAGTTTAAACTCTAAATCGTCCCCCTGGTGTGAATCACAGATGTAGATAACTAACTGGCCAGCCTGATGAGCCTCTTTTATCTTCTCTCTTACAAAGGGAATAATCTTTCTGGATTCCTTCCCGCAGAAGAGGGCTCCCCCTTCCGCCAAGAAATCCTTAAGCATATCAATCACCAGCAGTCCCTTCATTGCATCCACCTCATGCTCTGGCCTTGATAATATGAAGCTCCTTCTTCATGAAGGTTAAATCTTCCTCAATCCTCTTCAGTTCCTTCAGGATGGATTCATTCTGTTTCATGATTTTGTCCAGTTTCTGGTCTATGCTTACCTCCTTCAGCGGGGCTACTTTGCCCTTCTTCTCCTCTACCGCTAAAGAGATAAAAATGGTGGAGAGCACAAGAGTCATAACGGCTATCGCCAACCACTTCTTCACAATCAGTCACCTCCTCTTTCAATCTCACCTTTTACCCAACTGCAATAATATCACCGAGTTTAGCTAATTGTCAACATTTTTACAGGTCAGGAGCCTTTTGCCTGAGAGTTTCCCAGCCACATTACCAAATCAAGGATATTTTTAAATACTCTGAAAATTGTTATTTGATTGGGATCTCCAGCGGTCGCCAGGGGGCAGCCTTTAATCGGAAGGCAAGGAAGATGGTTACCTCATCCTCTTTGTCCTTCCTCCACTCCCTCTGCACAAAGAGCTGCCCTTCCCAGCAGTGAAGGTCACGAGTAACGGCTATTCTCCATTCTTCGTGATGACTACTTATTCTCCAGTCCGTTGTCCTGTCGTGGTCACCGCTCCAGTCGTAGCGGTCATAGAGTTCTATTTTCCACTTGGGATTTATCTGCCAGGCAGTCGTTATCTCCGTATCAAAGTTCCTTCTTCCCCCCTCCGGGTCATAGTAATTCGTTCCCAGGCTAATACTCCAATTCTCCTCGGTCCAACCAAAACCGGTGGAGAATTTGTTCAACCTGCCCGAATTGACATCATAGGCTGCTTCTCCGTCAAAAGATAACTTTTCAATTGGTCGAATCTCCAGATCACCCACTAAATCTCCCCAGGCATGATGTCCCATGCCAAGAAATTCCCTGTTCCGGTAAAATTGGCTGCTTAGAGTAAAAGTAGCTAATTCCCTTGTTCCATTAGCCTCTTTCCCCATCAATCTATTGATGAGTTCTAAGTCAATATAATCCTTCTCAGTGGAAAGTGTCTCACAGAAGGAAAGGAGGTCCTCTCGATTCTTAGTTGGTTCAGGAGAATAGTAATAGGTTAACCTGGGCTGAATTAAATGCCTCATCTGGATTTTCCTCGGCTGAAAGATAGGACTGTATATAGTTGTATTCATTCCCAAACTCAATTCATAGTTTCCCATCCACCGATTCCGGTCATAGTTCCTGTCTTTGTTGTACCAGAATCCTCGTCCCCCTATAGCCGGCTCATAGCGGAGCCATCTGAGGCGGCTCGGCCTGGAAATTTCCAGATGTCCATCCGCCTGGGAGGCTTCCTCCTTATCACCCGGCGTATCGTCTCCCTGGGGAGCCTGATGAAAATAGGTAAAGCCACTGTCGCAGTCCCAATAGAAGGAGGAGCGGCCCAGTCTCTGTCTGTTCAGGTCGAAGGATATTTCTGGCAGTTTCTCGGTAACCACTCCCACGTAGTCATTTATTCGCTTCCGGAAGTAGGCCTCCAGTGTATAATCTGGTTTTGATTTCGTTATGGAAAGGGAGCCCTCCGGACTCTGGTCTTCCAATTCCTCTCTTGTGATGAATCTCCTCCACATCTCTTCGTCCTCGTAATCGGTATTAAAGTTAGCATCGCTGAACTTATCTATTCTGAGGAGACCGACAGTGTCCTTGGAAAATTTCTGCCGGTGCCTGATGTGCAGTTTCCAGCGGTCAGTATGAAGGGTATCAGAAGGACTATACCACTTCCCTCCTTCTTCATCCCAAAGAAGTTCTCTTTCGTCTATAAAGTAGCCGTAAAGGAAGCCACTTCCCTCTCCTCTGTTAGTAGTAAATCGATAGTGAGTGTCAAAGCCCTTTCCAATTCCTAATCGCTCGATATAGTCAAGATAGATTCTGCCCCGCAGCTTTGGATTCACATACCAGTTATAGTGAGTGAGGACGAACCATCCCTTTTTGGAATCATGCCCGATAGGCCACATGATAAACCCGTAGGGAACACTTTTGAGAGATCTGCGGTAAATCGGGAGGTAAAAGAGAGGAACATTCCTCACCAGGAAGGTAGTATGGTAGGCCCAGAATCTCTTTTTCGGGTAAACCTTCATTCGCCTGGCTGTGAACCGATAGTGCGGTTCGGGTAGGTCACAAGTAGTGAAGGAGCCCCTTTGCAGGTGATACTCACCCTCAGCTACCTTTACCATTCTTTCCCCCTTACAGAACCAGGGGTCCAGGAATGAGTAGGGTTTCGTCAGGATTCCTTTCTCAGTCTTCAAATTGTAAAGAAGACTCTCCCCATGAAACTCCTCACCCTCCTCGTAAAGAATGACATTTCCTTCAGCAAAGACCTTTTCTTCCTCCAAATCATACTTGACCCAGTCTGCTTTCACTCTCATACCTTTCTGCCTGATGTCCACATTCCCCTGACCAATAATGACTTGTTCCTCCTGGCGGTACTCTAACTGGTCAGCATGTAATATCTCAACTGGCACCTCTTCTCCCAAACAAGAAAACTTTATAACCACATAGGCCACAGAGCTTAATAGGAGAACACAGAGAAATAATATAAAATTTTTTCTTGTTTTTACTCTCTTCATGTCTTTCTCATTAGTATTCTCTCTCTGTGTTCTCTGTGGTCAGTTTATACTCAAAAAAGCCTCAGTCTACGGCACTGAGGCTTGAATATAATATTTTCAACCGGGGCCTCTCAACGGCGCTCCTTTACCATTCTCCCCTCTCTAATATCTCCTTTACCCTGGCCAAAAACTGGGCCGCTACTTGACCATCCACCACCCGGTGGTCAACAGAGAGAGTCAGTTTCATTAAATGCCTTATAGCCACTTTTCCTTCCACTACGGCTGGTCTTTCCAAAATAGCTCCTACCCCTAAGATAGCTGACTGCGGCTGATTGATGATGGGAAGGAAATTTTCCACCCCGAACATTCCCAGGTTGGAGATAGTGAAGGTAGCCCCGCCATATTCATCAGATTTAAGTTTCATCTCCTTGGCCCTGGAAACCAGTGATTCAGTCCGGGAAGCTATCTCCTCCAAAGTCATCTCATCAGCCTTTCTGAGGACAGGAACGATTAGTCCTTCATCTAAAGCGACAGCAATACCAATGTTAATATCTTCGTTAACTGTGATTCCCTTTTCACCCCAACTGGACTTAACTTCAGGCAAATTTTTTAGGGCAAGAGAAACTGCCCTAGTCAAAATATGACTATAGGACAGCGGAACGTCGCCCTTGCCTTTGATTTGAGCCAGGATTTCCCTCCTCTTGATAACTGCTCCCGTCATATCCACCTCAATGGTAACATAATAATGAGGGACGGTCTTCTTCGATGCACTCATTGCCTCGGCAATGGCCCGGCGCATTGGACTCACCGGACTAATTTTCCCTTCTCTTTCCTCCTTCCTCTTTCCCCTTTCCCCTGCCTTTAATACATTCTCCCTGGTAATCCTTCCTCCTGGTCCGGTGCCCACAACCTGAGTTAAATCTATGCCTTTCTCCTGCGCTAACTTCTTAGCTAAAGGCGAAGCCTTGACCCGAACCTCAGCTGCGGGGCGTCCTTTCGCATGAGGAATCCCCTCAGTCTCAGGAGCCACGGCAACTGGTTCTCGCTCTACCGTCTCCACCTTTAGCTCTGGCAGTTCCTCATCTAACTCACCAATGAGGGCAATCACCTGGGTCACGGGCACCGTCTGCCCTTCCTGAGCTAATATCTTACGCAACACACCTCGGGCATAGGACTCTACTTCCAGGGTAGCCTTATCAGTCGTTATCTCTAATAAAATATCGCCCTTCTCCACCTTATCCCCTTCTTTCTTAATCCATCGCTCAATGACTCCCTCTTCCATCGTCTGCCCCAACTTGGGCATTATCACCTTACTGACCATAGTCAAACCTCCAAATCTTATAGTTCTTATAGTATATAAGCACCCACTATCAAAAGTTTATGTGTACATAGTGTAATCTCAAAGTCTCAAGAAGGCTTTTTTGTTTTGCGTCCATTTAGGACTGAC